>JAAYND010000070.1 GCA_012521035.1 Methanomicrobiales archaeon | reverse complement strand
CGTATCCCCCGGCCGCACGATCACGGTCTCGCCGACGGTGACCTCGCCGACCGGGACGATCGCCTCCTCATCACCCCGCCTGACCCGGGCCGTCTGCGGCGCGATATCGAGGAGCGACGCTATCGAACGATGCGCCCGGCCGGCCGCATACTCCTCGAGGAACTCGGCGATGGCAAAGAGGTAGAGCACGGCCGCACCCTCGGCCGGGTTTTCGGTCAGGAACGCACCGGCCGCCGCGATCGTTATGAGCACGGCGATGTTGAACCGGAACCGGATGAGCGCGAGGAACCCGTCCTTCAGGACGTCGTGGCCCGCTATGACTGCCGTGGCGAGGAGGAGGAGAGTCCCGGCGAGGGGATAGGGGGTGAAGTA
Organism: Methanomicrobiales archaeon; assembly: GCA_012521035.1. Taxonomy (GTDB): domain Archaea; phylum Halobacteriota; class Methanomicrobia; order Methanomicrobiales; family Methanoculleaceae; genus Methanoculleus. Next base: position 6,037 of record JAAYND010000070.1, on the reverse strand, counting down.
CTCAACGTAGACCCCCGCAGAGAAGAGGAGACTTGCGATCGCAAAGATCGCAACCTCCCGGTGGGTCTCGCAGACCCCGGACCGGCAACGGGGGCACTCTTCATGCACGGGCATGGCCGGTCTCCGGGTATTCGGATCGACTGTAGATCTCCATCGGATACGCTCTGTTCTCCAGTTCCATGTGACTTAAGGGTAGTGTCTATACCGGATAACCCCCTGTTCTGCTTCCAGTGGAATTCAACCGAAAGCCTGAAATTCGGATAAGAGTACCTTAACTCCACGCAGAAGCATTCGTCATATGATTGCGCTACCGAATTCACGGAATCAATCCATAAAGATCACTGCAATGTCGGTTAGAGGCGCGGGATATCGGGGTGGCAGGTTTTCTATCATCCTCATCTCTCCTTCCCTTCCCGGCAGGACCGGACCCGATCCCCATGACAGAATTCACCACAGCGCCTCTCGCCGCAGAGTCAGGAATGACCACAAAGCCCATCGACGGTGCAGTTCCATGTCCCCTCAGAGTCTGCGAGCTCGATAGCGGTGCGTCTTATCTTCAGGGCTCGCGTCCCGATCGTATCCGGGCACCCTGTATGGCGACCCCATCCGGCAACAGGAGCGCCAGCCTCATCGTCGCGATGCCCCGGGCCGTTCCCGGAGATCTGGAGGCAGGTTAAGTGACGACCCCCTCCGATCAGCAGTACCGCCTTCTTTTTGACCAGATGTTCGACGCCGGGCTCCTGCTTGAGGTCATCAACGGGAATTCCGGGGACCCCGCCCGGTTCCGGATCGCCGGGATCAACCATAAAGCCGAGGAGGTTCTCGGGTGTGGGAGGGATGATGTGGTCGGGGAGGATCTTGTGGTGGCTCTCCCCTCGGTCGCTCCTGCTGTACTCGACCTCTTTTCCGGGGTTGCACAGACAGGGATGCCGGTGTACCGCGAGATCGATATACCGGAACTCGATACCTGCTACGAACTCAAGGTATACCGGTCAGGAGAAGACCAGATCACCGCCATCATAAACGATACAACAGGCCGGCAGCGGGTGGAGAAGAGACTCCGGAAAAAACAGCGTGATCTCGACAACCGTGTGCGGGAACTCACGATCCTCTACGCCATGACCGATATCGTCGAGCGGTACGGGGTATCGGTGGACGAGATCCTCCGGGAGGTCGCCACCATCCTCCCGGGCGGCTGGTTCTACCCCGGGGACGCCGTCGCCCGGATCACCCTCGAGGGCAGGGAATACCTCTCGCCCGGGTTCTGCGAGACACCCTGGCGACAGGAGAGCCCGATCTACGTCCACGGCTGGATCGCCGGGACGGTGGAGGTCTGCTACCGTCATGAACAACCCGGTGAGGATGAAGGACCGTTCCTCGCCGAAGAGCGCTCCCTTATAGATACCGTCGCTGAGAGGCTCGGCCGGACCATTGAGCAGGTGCGGGCGGATGAGGGGCTCCGGAGGAGTGAGGAGAAGTACCGCCTCCTCTTTGAACAGATGTTAGAGAGTTACACCCTCTACGAGGTCGCCCGTGATAGTGAGGGTAGACCGGTCGACTACGAAATTCTCGAACTGAACGAGAAAGCGGCGGATGTCTTCGGTCACAGCCAGGAAGAACTGATCGGCTGGAGACTCTTTGATATCTTCCCGGCGATCCGTGAGGGTGCCGGTGCGATCTACGGGGGGGTAGCAGAGACGGGTGTCTCAGTACATCGACGGCTACAGGAACCGGGGAGCGGGCGGTGGTACGAACTGCACATCTACCGCCCTCAGCCCGGGAGGCTGGCTGTCATCGGCCAGGATATAACGGAGCAGAAGAGGGCCGAACGCGCTCTCCGGGAGAGCGAGAAGAGGTTCCGTGGTATATTTGAGAAGGCCGGGATCGGGATCGCGCTCATCGATCCCGCAAAGAAGATCGCGGAGGCGAACCCGGCGTTTGTGCAGATGTTCGGGTATGGTGAGGAGGAACTCCACGCCATGGAGTTCCGGGATCTGATCTTCCCGCCCGACAGAGAGAGTGCAAGATCTCTCCCCCCGGAGATACGGTGCATGACGAAGGATGGGAGGATCATCTGGGGGCGGTTGAAGGTATCTCTGCTCCATGATACCGGGGAAAGCGGTTTTCTCATCGTTATGGTGGAGGATATCACCGAGCGGAGGGAGATGCAGAACGCTCTCCGGGAGAGCGAGGAGCGGTTCCGGGAGATCGCCCAGCGGAGTTTTGATATGATCTACACCTGCTACCACGACCGCGGGATCGCCTACATATCTCCGGCGGTGACGCGGATCCTTGGCTATACTCCTGAGGAGATGATCGGTGAGCAGTGCCGGGATTATGTCCTTGACGGTTCCTGGCCCGCCTGGCAGGAGGCCCGGTCCCGGATCGCATGTGGGGAGTCCGTCGTGGGGCTCTGTGTGGAACTCCGCCGAAAGGATGGGACCATCGCCACCGTGGAGATGAACGAGTCCCCTATCGTGGAGGACGGGGAAGTGGTCGGCGTCCAGACCGTCGGCAGGGATATATCCGACCGGATGCACTACGAGAATCTGCGACTTCAGTCATTCTACCAGATCGAGCAGAACATCGAGCAGTTTGCGATCCTCGCCGACCACATCCGCCAGCCCCTGCAGGTGATCCACGGCATGGCCGACCTGATCGATGACGGGGAGGCGTCGGAGAAGATCCGGGAACAGGTGGGCCGGATCAACAGCATCGTCAGGCAGCTCGATGATGGCTGGGTCGAGTCGCGCGAGATCCGGGAGTTCCTGCGGAGAAATGAGCTGGTGTAGTGGGCGATCCCCGGCGCCCCGTGGTGCGGATGTATCCGGCTGATGCGAGACTATAATAGGGGGTGGACCCTCCGTGTCAGACCGTTCTCTTCCGGGGGTGATATATGATCTATACACGGGGAAGCGGCGTGCTTCTCCATATCACATCATTGCCGGCGGCGTACGGCATCGGGGACTTCGGTCCGGCGGCGTACCGGCTTGCTGAAGCGCTGGCGAAGGCCCGACAGCACTACTGGCAGATCCTGCCGCTCAACCCGACACGGGTCGAGCACGCCAGTTCTCCCTATTACAGCCCGTCGGCGTTCGGTATGAGCACCCTCCTCATCAGCCCCGATCTGCTTGTGCGGGACGGGTATATCGGTCAGGATGACCTTGAGCCCATGCCGGATTTTCCTGATGAGCGGGTGGCCTATGGGGCGGCTGCCTGGTATAAGGATCGGATCCTCTCGATCGCGTATCAGCGGTCTCTTCAGTCGGAGCCGGAACGTGGGTATGAGGAGTTCTGCGCTGAGAGAGCGTGGTGGCTGGAGGACCACGCGCTCTTCGTCGCCCTCAAAGACCACTTCCGCGGGCAGGAGTGGAACCGCTGGCCGGAGGAGATCCGTACCCGGCAGCCGGGAGCCCTCGATGACCTGAGGCAGCGCCTCGCGGCCGGGATCCGGAAGGAGAAGTTCCTCCAGTACCTCGCAGCCCGGCAGTGGTCAGCCCTCCACCGGTACTGTACCGATCTCGGCGTCCAGATCATCGGGGATATACCGATATACGTCGCCTATGATAGCGTCGATGTCTGGCAGAACCCGGAGATCTTCAAGCTCGATGAAGACCTCCGCCCCGCTGTTGTGGCAGGGGTGCCGCCGGATCTCTTCAGCAGGACCGGGCAGCTCTGGGGGAACCCCGTCTATGACTGGCCCGCGCTCCGGGAGCGAGGGTACGACTGGTGGATACGCCGGGTCCGGCGATCCGCTGAACTCTACGACCTCTTCCGGATCGATCACTTCCGGGCGTTCGCTGATTACTACGAGATCCCGGCCGGCGATAGGACCGCCGAGCATGGCACATGGGTCGACGGGCCGGGGTCTGACTTTTTTGAGGTGCTCGCGCGACACCTCCCCTGTTTTGCCATAGTCGCTGAGGATCTGGGGGCGAACACCCCGGCCGTCCAGGAGCTCCTCGACCGGTTCGGGTTTCCCGGTATGAAGATCCTGCTCTTCGCGTTTGGCGAGGGGCTCCCCCGGAGCGCTCACATTCCGCATAACTACGTCCCAAACCTCATATGCTACACGGGAACGCACGACAACAACACGGCCCGGGGGTGGTTTGAGGAGGAGGCGTCTGAGGAGGATAGGCAGCGGTTCTTTGCCTACATCGGGCGGGAAGTGCCGGCGGATGAGGTCGCGGGAGAACTCATCCTTCTTGCGATGCGATCGGTCGCCCGGATAGCCATCATACCGATGCAGGATATCCTCGGCCTCGGGGCGGAGGCGAGGATGAACTATCCCTCGACTTCAGACGGGAACTGGGAGTGGCGGATGATGCCGGCGGAGTTCTCCGGTGCGCCCTTCGATCGACTCCGGCGACTCACAGAGCTCTGCGGGCGGGCCTGAGGCCCGGGCACGATCTCTCCCTGGTGGAGCAGGAAGGCGGGGAGTTCTTCGGTGCACCCCGGTCCCCCTCGCGGATGGGTGCTGATGGGGTATCGCCGGCATTCCCGGGGGGTTTGTAACGAAATGTTACAGCCCCACGGATGTTGTAACAGAATTGTAACAGGTCGGACCCTCCTGTAACAAACTGTAACAAATATATCAGATGCCGGGAAAACCTCATTGGATGTCCAGAGTAGTACGGATCGATGAAGAGGCACTGGAAGTTGCCCTGAAGTACGGGAAGAACCTCTCCCTCGGCGTCATGAAGATGGAGGAGACTATCGCGAAGCACGCCAGGACAAAACGAGATTATAACGCTATCGAGGATATGATCCGCCGGGCTATCAGGGAAGAACTCGAAGTACTGACCAGCAGGTACTGATCGGGTTCTCCGGTTCGTCGATGCAACACCTGCCCGGCCTCTATCCACGGATGGGGCGTGTCGCGCCTGCGCCGGGAGGCAGCCGAAAGGCGAAGCAGTCTCTTATCATATCGCGGGGCGAGGGGTTAGGGCGGGAAAACCCCGAGTCCCCCCGTGCATCCCCCCATAGTTATATTGAATACTGTCACATATGCTCTGATGCCCGATGGAGACTACCGCCAGTCCGGGTGAGAGAGAGGGGGCTGCGCTGGATTGGAATGGCGGGTGTTTGAGAGGGTGAGGTTGTATAATGGGACATTCCGGAGAAAACTCTGACGACCGGCTGAACGAAGCTGATATGCTACTTGAGAGCGGGGATTACTCAGGTGCCCTCATGATTCTGGATGAGATACTCGAGCTCGATCCGGATGATGCAGGTGCATGGTACAGTAAGGGGTTCGTGTTCGATAGCCTCGATCGCTTTGATGAGGCGCTCCAGTGCTACGACCGGGCGCTTGAACTCGACCCGGATTGTGCGAGCGCATGGTACAGCAGAGGTATCGTCCTCTGCGCTCTCGATCGCTTTGCTGAGGCGCTCCGGTGTTACGACCGGGTGCTCGAGCTCGAGCCGGATGATGCAGGTGCATGGAACAATAAGGGTTCCGTGCTCCGTAGCCTCGGGCGCTTTGAGGAGGCGCTCCGGTGTTATGACCGGGTGCTCAAACTTGAGCCGGACGACATGGCTGCATGGCACAACAAAGGTGCCACGCTCGATGACCTCGGTTATCCTGAGGAGGCAGCCCTATGCTACGATCGGTCGCGTGAACTCTCTGGAGTCGAGGAACACCGGCAGGGCTGAGTCAGTGCAACTGAGAGGAGGTGGTGCTATCTCCGAAAGACTGGATTGCATCGATAACCATCTGTTTTTTTGAATAGCGAGCGCATAAGTTCGATTTTTTTCGTAGTTTACCATCTCTTTATAGCCCAACCCCGCCTATATCCTGGTGTATGGCATCGAACGGAAGATCGAATACAAAGACCCTCGCGAGTGTGATGCTGCTCGCCATCGCCGTGGCGAGTATCGTCACCGCAGGATGCATGACAGGGACGACGACTCCTGGCGCGATCGTCGGGATACCCTGGTCCCTGGACTCGTACCTCGCCGAGAACAACACACTCATCCCGGCCCTGCCGGGGTCAGATGTCTCGGCCAGGTTTGGCCCTGATGGAAGGGTCGCGGG
>JAAYND010000069.1 GCA_012521035.1 Methanomicrobiales archaeon | reverse complement strand
CCATCCCGGTCACTTCGCTACCATCGGCTGAAACCCGCGCATCGTCTCCGCCATCTCATGGAGGCGCCGGTCCACAAGGTAGTTCACCGTCCCCTCCTCATACGTCCCGTCATCCCGGCGGACCCCCGCAGGAACGCCGGTGAGGATCTCGATCCCCTCATCGATCGTCTTCACCGGGTAGATCCGGAACTTCCCGGCCTTCGCGGCCTCGACGATCTCCTCTTTTAACATAAGGTTCTGGACGTTGCTCACCGGTATCAGCGCACCCTGCTCACCGTTGAGTCCTTTTGCCTTACAGACCTCAAAGAACCCCTCCAGTTTCTCATTGACGCCGCCGATCGCCTGGACCTCGCCCTTCTGGTTCACCGAACCGGTGACAGCGAGATTCTGCTTTATGGGGAGCCCCGAGAGCGCCGAGAGGAGGGCGTAGAGTTCGGTGCTCGACGCAGAATCGCCCTCGATCCCCTCGTAGCTCTGCTCGAAGACGAGTCTCGCCGAGAGGGAGAGGGGTTTGTCGCGTGCGTAGTTGTTGTTGAGGTAGCCGTTGATGATCAGGACACCCTTCGTGTGAATCGGCCCACCGAGCGCCGCCTCCCGTTCGATATCCATGATCCCCTCGCGCCCGACACCGATGCTCGCCGTCACCCTCGATGGCCGGCCGAAGGCGAAATCACCGAGACCGATGACCGAGAGACCGTTCACCTGGCCGACCTTCTCACCCTCAGTCTCGATGAGGAAGATCCCCCGCCTGATGAACTCCTCGATCTTCTTCTGGATCAGGTTTGACCGGTAGATCTTCTCCTCGATCGCTTTTGTGATATGTGATCTCCCGATCTGCTCTGCATTCCCTTCTGCAGCGTAGAAGTTCGCCTCTCTGATGAGATCCCCGATGGCGGCGAACCGGGTCGAGAGTTTCTGCTGGTCCTCGGCGAGCCTCGATCCGTACTCGATCACCCGGGCGATGGCGTCGCGGTCGAGGTGCCGGAGGTTCTCCTCCCGGACGAGGTTACACATGAAGTCGGCATACTTCCCGGCATTCTCGTCGTTTCGCTCCATCACGATATCGAAGTCCGCTTTGACCTTGAAGAGCTCCTTGAAGTCGGGGTCCATCCGGTAGAGGAGCTGGTAGAGCATCGGCGTCCCGATGAGGGTCACCTTGATATCGAGGGGGATGGCCTCGGGTTTGATGGTCTTTGCCGTTATAAATCCCATCCGCTCCCCCGGCTCCTCGATGACGGCCTTTCCGGTCTTCAGGGCAGTCTTGAGCCCATCCCAGGAGAAGGGGTTTCGCAGGAGGTCTTCGACGTTGAGAACCAGGTAACCGCCGTTGGCTTTATGGAGCGAGCCCGGCCGGATCATCGTGAAATCGGTCGTGAATATGCCGAACTGGACCTCTTTCTCGATCTTTCCGAGCAGGTTCTGAAACGTCGGGTTCTGCTCGACGATGACCGGCGCCCCTTCGGTCTCAGTGTTGTCCACGACCGCGTTCACGTCGTACTTCCGGAACGGGAGCTCGCGGATGAGGGCCTGGAACTGCGGAGGAACTTCCGCCTGTTCGGCAACCCCGAGGAAGTTCTGGAGGTTCTCGAGTATGTCATTCTGGACGGCGTCGATGTACTCCGGGATCTCCGGGACGTCAGCGTAGTTCTCCTTGAGTTCAGCGACGAGGTTTCCTATAGCGTAGAGGGCGATATCGTGGTTCAGGTTCTTGATCGCCTCGGCCCCCTGGCGCTCGATATCCTGCACCTGCCGGAGCGTGCTCCGGAGCTCGGTGTTGAGCGCATCCCGCCGCTTCAGGACCTCGGTCCGCACCGCCTCGGGAAGACTGATGAACTCCTCCTCGGGGATCGGCCTCCCGTTGATGATCGGGATCGTCAGGAGGCCGACGGGGCTCATCTGGATGACGAAGCCCTGTTCCTGGGCACGCTGGTTAATTTTGGCGAGGAGTTCCGTCCTCCTCTCCTGGAGGGCCTTGAGTTTCTCTTCACGCCGCCTCGAGTACTCTTCGCTCTCAAACGCACGGGGCAGCGCCTGGCGGGCCTCCTCGATGAACTTCTTCATATCCTCCCGGAACCTCACCCCCCTCCCGGCCGGGAGGGCGATGGCGTCGGGCTCATACTGGTTCTCGAAGTTGTGGACGTATATCCAGTCGCTTGCCCGGGGTTTTGCCTTTGAGAGTTCGTCAAGAAAGCTCCGGACGGCTTTCATCCGCCCGGTTCCCTGGGCGCCCGCGCTGTAGACATTAAATCCCTGTTCGTGGATCTCAAGGCCGAACCGGAGCGCCCTGAGCGCCCGCTCCTGGCCTATGATCTCCTCCATCGGCTGCATTTCTTCAGTGCTTGCGCACTGAATCTTCTCCGGTTCGTAGGCGTTCCGGTACTCCCTGATATCCAGAGGTTGAACCATTTATATCACCTCAGTCTCTGGTTGCAGGATGTCGGCCGCCTTAAAAAAGATACCCCGGGTGTCATGATGGGTGACTTTAATCTAATTCACGCTTATATATATAGCATATTTATCTGCGCGGTCTTCCCTGCATGAGGCCGCAGAGATAGGTGATATCAATGAGAATTGCGATTGCAATGGATGGAAATCAGGTGTCCGGCCACTTCGGGCACTGCGAAGGATATGCGATCTTCGATGTGGAAGACTCGATCATCTACCGGAGGGACGACCTTCCGAGCCCCGGTCACGAACCGGGCCGGCTCCCGGTCTTCCTCGCGGAGCACAAGATCGACCTGATCATCGCCGGCGGTATGGGGCCAAAGGCTATCGCCCTCTTTCACCAGAACGGGATCGATGTGCTCCTCGGTGTCAGCGGAAACGTTGATTACATTGCGCAGGACTATATTGCCGGCCGCCTCTCACCCGGTGTGAGCACCTGCCACCACGGTGAGGGCGGAGAGTGTAGCGGGCACTAAAACAGGGTGCATCTACCCATACTGTTATGCCCATATGAGTAAAAAT
>JAAYND010000068.1 GCA_012521035.1 Methanomicrobiales archaeon | reverse complement strand
GTGACCAGGTTGCTCCCGCACATGAAGTAGCGTTTCAGGGAGAGCCGGATCATCTCATCCTCGGTCTCGATGTGCATGCCGCCGACGAGCGATGGTGTATCGGCACCGCCTACGATGAACGGGAGGTGGATCAGGCGTATCTCATCTACGAGGCGGTGGTTTAACATGGACCAGTTCAACGTCGGCCCGCCCTCGATCATCATCCGCGAGACGCCATACTCCTCTTTTAGGATCCGCATCAGTCCTGGCAGGTCTACCTGGTTCTCACCCACAACGACGACATCGACGCCTCTCTCCCGGAGGCGGGCAACCCTCTCCGCCGGCGCAGCCTCGCTGACGGCGATGATCGTCCGGGCATCCGGGCCGAGGATGTTTGCATCCGGCGGTATATCAGCCAGATTGCTCGGGATGACACGAATCGGGCTCTTCCCCTCGACCAGCCGGACCGTCAGGATAGAGTTATCGATCCGGATGGTGTTTGCCCCGACCATAATGGCGTCACAATCCGCCCGGGTCTGGTGAAGGAGAACCCCGGTCTCGGGTGCCATATACTTCATGAGAATCTTGCTCGATGCCCCCCGCCGCAGGGTGAGTTTCCCATCGACGGTGATCTCTGACATCATGAGCACATGTGGCCTGTCGTGGTCTGCCATTGGAGCTCCTTTGTACTGATCTATCTGGCGCGAGCGTTTATGAATCTGGTGATTTTGCAGGATACATACCTGCCTGTATGAGGGACGTCTTCTGCTGGCAGGGCGTCATTCTGCGGGCCCGGTAGAAGCCGGAATATCCCGGAAACCAGGGCCGGTTTTGCGTCGCTCCATATGTGGACAGAGCAAAGGTTAAACTCTTTACGGGCTGATAAAATATGCGATGAATATAACCTCTCTGCGGCCGAAATTCATCAAATACACGGAGCCCGTCGCGTCATTCTTCATACGCCTGGGTATTACACCAAACCAGGTCTCGGTGCTCTCCGTGCTCTTCGGCTTCTCATGTGCCTTCGCCTTTGCAGAGCGATACTTCCTTGCGGGCGGTCTCCTGCTGGTAGTCTCTGCAATCCTCGATCTGGTGGACGGCAACGTCGCCAGGAGGAATCATACGGAGAGCAAGTTTGGAGCCGTCTTTGACTGGATCGCTGATAAGTACGTCGATGCAGCGGTCATCCTCGGCGTGGGGCTATCCGGCATTCCCATTATCAGCCATCTCATTGATGTCTCACCGATCTTTGATTTCGGCATCGTGGGGCTTGCGATCACCGGTTCCCTGATCAACACCCTCATCAAGCCGGTCACCTACGCAGAGATAGGGTATACCGAGAGGATCGCCGGCAAAATCGAGGATCCCCTTGAAGGCATCGGTTTCTTCGGCAGGCCAGAGACGATTCTCGTGCTGGTAATCGGCGCCGTTACGGGCTACATATGGATCTCGATACTCCTCATCGCGGTCTGCACAAATCTCTCTGCGATCCAACGGATGATCTACCTCTACCGCCGGTATTCCTGAAGAGAGGATCACTCCTTCAGGCAGTTTTTACCAGGACCGGGGGGTCGGGCCACTCCTCTCTTTGTCAGTGTGCGACCCCATCAAAACCCGGGGCGCGGCCCCGGGAGGATGGGAGGTACCCTGAATATTCGCGAGATTGTCCTGTTTTCGCATGGAGGTGCTCCCTGCCTTTTTCATCCGGAATGTCTATGCTTCCATGGGCATCCAGCGGTCTTTTGCGGACTGGCGCGAGATTTTCCATATGCCGGGGGTGGCGGTGCGATCTTTGAGGGCGGGCAGGAATCCCGGTGACGCCCTGAGTGCCTGCAGGGGTCAGAGATCTGATCCCCGGGCTTTCGGCCGTACGATCCGCTCCGCTTCATCGCGGTAGAGCCGGTAGAGGCCGTCGGCGAGGTTGCCGAGTTCGGGGAGGATCATAAAGAGGGTGTAGGCGAGGGCCACAAGGAATATCAGCGCCCCGATCTCTGCCATGACGTTGTGTGCCCAGAAGAAACTCTCATACCCGAACTCACCATTGCCTGCTATCGCAGGAAGATATGGGAACCACTGCTCAGAATAAGCCGTGACCACGAAGACATTGCGGAGTATATTCAGTATATAGATCGTCGGGAAGACGAGGAGGAATCCCGCAATCTTCTGCAGGTATGTCGCCCGCGTGCCCCAGGCGACCCCGAGCATGATGGCGATACTCTGGATGCCGGTGCAGGCAAGGATGATCTCGGTCCGAAACCCGTTACGCTCCATCATGTTCCAGGTGGTGAAGTTCACAGGATACCCGATCGCTGTCAGCACTGCGGATGTCTGGTTTGTGACTGTTCCAATCAACCAGTCCCCGAGAGCCGGTATGTAGGCGAAGGGTGCATAGATCAGGAACGCTACGGCTGCTATCGTCGAGAGCTGTAGCACTCGCGGATCGTCACGAAGCAGGTACTTTGCGGTGATATAGAGGAACGGTAGCGAGAGGAGGGTTATCGTCGGGTAGACGAAGTTGTTGATGGAGATGTAGTAGGGGAGCTCGAGGAAGAGGTACCCGACGATGCTTGCCCACCCGCCGACTGCGAAGTACCTGCGGTACCGGCCCGGTACAAGAAATATGAGAAAACAGGCGCATGAGATCAGCACCAGGTAATCCTTCATTCTCTTACTCATCGGCATAGAGAGCATTAAAGGATTTGTGCGCCTGATCGGGTTCGAGCCCGGGGGTGGGTCACCCCGACCGCAGGGGCTGACCAAGGGTTAATTTTGCTGGATAACCAATGTGTTATAATGATGTTCTGTCCGCAGTGCAAGGGCCTGATGATATCATCCGGTGGCCAGTTAAAATGCAAAAAATGTGGTTATATCAGAGATTTTAACGATACTGACCGGTTGACGAAGACAGACAAACGCACAGAAAAAGAGATCACCATCGTCGAGGATGTGGAGGAGATAGCAACTCTCCCGACTACGACGATCAAGTGTCCGGAATGCGATTGCACGACGGCATACTGGTGGCTGAGACAACTCCGGGCGGCAGATGAGAGCGAGGTCAGGTTCTTCCGCTGCACCGCCTGCGGGAAGACGTGGCGCGAGTACGATTGAGCGATCAGGCGTACCCAAAACCTCTCTTCTCTCCCGGATAATGGGGCTCTATTGCC
>JAAYND010000067.1 GCA_012521035.1 Methanomicrobiales archaeon | reverse complement strand
TCCTGGAACGCATCGTTCCCGAGCATGCCGGTCGGTACCTGGCCGGTGAACGCGACGACCGGTACAGAGTCCATGTAGGCCGTGGCGATCCCGGTTACCAGGTTACATGCGCCGGGGCCGGATGTGGCAAGGCATACCCCTACCCGGCCGCTCGCGCGTGCGTAGCCATCAGCCGCATGTGCCGCTGCCTGTTCATGTCTCACCAGTATGTGCCGGATCGACGAGTCATAGAGCTCATCGTAGATCGGCAACACTGAGCCACCGGGGTAGCCGAATATGGTATCTACCCCTTCGCGCTGGAGCGCTTCAATCAGAGTTCTGGCTCCGGTCTTCATGCTCTTCACCGAGTAGTCTGTTCATTCCAGCAATAACTGCTTCGACGCTCGCCATGATGATATCCGTTCTTGCGCCCCGGGATGTCACGGACTTCCCGTCTTTGCTGAGTTTCACCGAGACATCGACGAGGGCGTCGGTGCCGCCGGTTATCGCATCCACGCGGTATTCGTCGAGGCGTATGCTGCCGACGTCAGCCACCGATCGCTGGAGCGCGCGGATCGCTGCATCCACCGGTCCGTTCCCGACTGCGGCACCTGTGATCTCGCCACCGTTGACGAGCATCGTCACCGATGCGGTCGGGACAGCGTTGCTCCCCGAGACGATGGTGAACTGCCGGAGTTCGAGGCATGGCGTAAACTCGATATCCATGACGGTATCGGCGATCGCCATGATGTCGGCATCGGTCACCCGCATGCCGGCATCCCCGACCTGTTTGATCCGGGTGACGATCTCTGCGAGCTGACCGGCGTCCGGGGTGTACCCCATATCGCGGAGTGCAGCCTCGACCGCAGCCGAACCGGAGTGTTTGCCGATGACGATGCGTCGCCGGCGTCCGACCATCTCCGGGCGGATCGACTCGTAGGTACTCGCGTCCCGCATCACCCCGTGGGCGTGGATACCGCTCTCGTGGGTGAAGGCCATCTCGCCGACGATGGATTTGTTCGTTGCAAGCGGCACGCCGGTGAGGCGGGCGACGTGGGTGGAGAGGGGATAGAGTTCTTCGGTTGCGATCCCGGTATCGACCCCGTAGAGCACCTCAAGCGCCATAACCAGTTCCTCAAGGGCGGTGTTTCCCGCCCGCTCCCCGAGGCCGTTTACGGTGACGTGGGCAGCGGATGCCCCGGCGCGGAGGGCGGCGATCGTGTTTGCGAGCGCGAAGCCGAGATCGTCGTGGCAGTGGATGGAGAGCGGAGCAAAGAGGAGCGGCGGGATGAGTTCGGTGGCCCGCTCGGGCGTGAGGAGCCCGACGGTATCGCAGAAACAGAGCCGATCCGCGCCTCGCTCAACCCCCTCCTGGAAGATCATCGCAAGAAACGCCTGGTCGGCGCGGGATGCATCCTCGCCAGAGAGCTCCACGATGAGACCCCGGTCTTTCGCGTACTCGACAGCACTCCAGGCCATATCACAGACCTGCTCCCGGGTCTTTCGGAGCTTCGTCGTTATGTGGAGGTCACTTACCGGAACGACGAGGTGGACAGAGTCTGCCCCGGCGTCTGCGGCAAGGTCGATATCCACAGGAAGTGCCCGGACATACGTGCAGCACTCAGCGGCGAGCCCGGCATCGGCGATTGCGCGGATTGATTCGCGCTCGCCTTCGGATGCGGCCGCGGAGCCGGCTTCTATTACGTGGACGCCGACGTCAGCAAGATGTGTTGCGATCTCAAGTTTCTGTGCCGGCACAAGAGAGATACCCGGCGTCTGTTCGCCGTCCCGTAAAGTAGTGTCAAAAAAGCGGATCGATTCACCAAATAAAACAATCACTCATAGTGGGTTTCACCGGAAAATAGTTGGGGGTGCCGGTATTTAAGCATTGGGGGTTTGGGGGCGGAAAAATAGGGGGGATCAGGCCGGCGCCGGGGCGCTCTCGTAGATCTGCGTCATGTACCGCGCCGCGAAGATGGCCCAGAAAGGAGAGAGGAAGAACGTGGTCAGCCAACCGAGGACAGGAATTGCGGCCAGTATGCCAACGATGGCACCGAATACAAGCGCGGCGATCCAGAGGACGATGAGGGCGATGATGTAACTGCCCC
>JAAYND010000066.1 GCA_012521035.1 Methanomicrobiales archaeon | reverse complement strand
GCGATGAGAGCCGGCAAACCTATATATGATCTGAGAACCTGTCTGGAATCCGGGTACGCCCGGGGGGGTGGTAGTATTCCACGCTACATCGAGGCAGGGACAACTACACGGATCAACAGAATACTGAATATCCCGGGGATTCACAATGCCACAGATATGATACCAGGCACCCGAATCAGGACGCACCTCACCACCGGCCGGTGCTGGAACGGGAGGAGGAAGTAGGTGTCTGTGCGGTTGCGGGCTGTCGGGGATATACTGCTCTGGACCAGGAACGGAAAGAAACCCTTTGACCTGATCCTGCACGAGCTCCAGCAGAAGGATATCCTCTTCGGGAACCTGGAGACGGTCCTCTCTGAGAGCGGTGAGCCCGACAGGAAACGCTGGGTCAACACGAACCCACCAGGAGCGGGGGTGCATCTCAGAGATGCCGGGTTCGATCTCCTGAGTGTGGCAAACAACCATACACTCGACCTGGGGCGGGATGGGTTCTTGAAGACGCTTGATGTCCTTGAGGCGCACGGTATATCGTACATCGGCGGGGCACGGGGGGACGCCCGCCCGCAGGGGCTGGTGATCGAGCGGGGTGGGATAACGTTCGGGTTCCTCGGCTACACCAGGGGCATGTTCCGATCGCCGGAGGGGGTCAGGGTCTCCAGACTGAAGAAGAGGACCATCATCAGCGATATCAGAGCACTGAAGGCCCGGTGCGATATCGTCATCGTCTCCCTGCACTGGGGGATCGAGAACGTCTACTACCCCTCCCCCGACCAGATCCGGCTCGCCCACAGCCTCATCGACAGCGGGGCAACCCTGATCCTCGGGCACCACTCGCATACCATCCAGGGGCTGGAGCGGTATAACGATGGCCTGATCGCCTACTCCCTCGGGAACTTCCAGTTTGACACCGAGCTCTTCAAGGAGAAGATCAAGAGCAGCATGATCCTCTCCGTAGACTTCGACCGGAACGGCATCCGGAACTACACGGTCATCCCCTGTATCATCAACGATGATTTCCAGCCCGAGGTAGCCCGGGGGGAGATCAGGGAGGCGGTGGAGCGCTGGATCAGGAAGTGCTCAGAGCGGCTCGAGAACGGAGAGATAACCCGGCGGTGGTGGTATGAGGAGGTCGGTGAGGAGTACCTCACCTACAACATGGAGAGTTACCTCTACAGGATACGGCACCACGGGATCGCACCCCTGGTTGAGTGTGTGGTCTGGCTGATGACGCCGTTCTGCCTGAACTGCTATGCCGGCGTCATCCGGAACCGGCTGAAACAGCGACACCGGGGAGGAAACGCATGAAGATTTTACAGGTTACCCCGTTCTTCAAGCCGCTCTGGGAGTCTGGAGGAGTGGCCAGGGTCGCATACGATATCTCCCGGAACCTGCATGAGAACGGGCATGATATAACTGTCTACACGACGAACCGGAGCATCTATCCAAGCGACCTGCCGACGGACCGCGCGACCGATGTCGATGGTATGACCGTCTACTACTTTGAGAACCTGCGGAAGTACGTTCCGGGCATGATCCTGCCGGTGATGCCCTACCGCATGCCGGCGATCGCGAGGAGGGAGATTGAGCAGTTTGATGTTATCCACATTCACGATCACCGCACGTTGCTCACCGTCATCGCCTCACGTTACGCAAGAGAGTTCGGTGTGCCGTATCTGCTCCAGGCACACGGGGCGCTTCCTCAAACTACCGGTTCTGCACGGATGAAACGGTTCTTCGATCTCTTCTGGGCGGAGAAGGTGCTCCATGGCGCTGCGGGGGTGATCGCGCTCAACGATACCGAGGCGGAGCGCTACCGGGAACTTGGTGTCGCGGAGGAGAAGATCGCGGTCATCCCGAACGGCATCGATTTTGCGGAGTACCCCGATCCCCCGGCCCGCGGCCGGTTCCGTGCAGGGTGGGGCATTGGTGACGCCACAAAGGTCGTGCTCTACCTCGGAAGACTTGACCCGACGAAGGGGATCGACCTTCTGATCCGTTCGTTCGCGGAGGTCGCCCGGGAGTTCGATGATGCGGTCCTCGTTCTTGTCGGCGGGGATATGGGTCACAACGAGGAGTTCAAGGAACGGGTCAGGTCGCTGGGCCTCGACGGGCGGGTGATCTTCACCGGGTTTGTGAGCCCGGAGGAGAAGATGGCGGCATTCACCGATGCGGATGTCTTCGTCACCCCGAGCTTCACCGGGTTTCCCATCACGTTCCTTGAGGCCTGTCTCTGTGGAACGCCTATCGTGACGACAGGGCAGGGCGACCTGCTCACGTGGATCGAGGGGACCGTCGGGTTCAATGCCGCACATACGCCGGAGGCCCTCGCCGATGCGATCGGGCAGGTGCTCGCCGACGATGCCCTGCGGGCCCGATTTAGCGCCCGGGCAAAGGAACTCGTCCGGACCAGATACAACTGGCCGGCGATCGTTCGCGATATCGAGGCGCTATATGCCGATGTCATAGACCGGGGGCGGAGCCGCTAAACCCATCGACCCTGCAGGGGGATGGGTGGCTTCAGGCGCTGGGACCTGAGCGATTAGATGATAGCGCAGGGGGGGCGACCGTCAATCGGTGGAGGCCAGGGGTTCATCTGTCAGGGGGCTTGCTCGCCGAAAGTACAAATCCCAGGCCCTGAACAGCAGCAATGGCAATCGCATCTCCAATGGAGCGATCCCTGTAAAAACAAAAAGAGGTTTGAACCGGGCTTTTCTCTCTGAGAGCCCCCGTCATCGACTGGTTACTGACCGGCGGGGATAACCTTCATGCCCGAAGTCCGGACGTTCTGGCCACCCTCGACCAGGAACGCACGGGCAGAGTCGGAGGTGATCTCTCCGGTGTACTCGACGTTCTGGTTATTCTTCGCAAAGACCAGTGTATTTACCCGGTCTCCGGAGGCGGTGATATCAACCGATGAGTCGCCAAACTGGCCGTTTGTTCCACCGAGGCTTGCACCCCTGCCGTCGATCCCGGCCGGATTCTCCAGGCAGAAGTTCTGGATCCTCACGTTGCTTGCGAGATCGATCTGGAGGCCGTAGCCGTGTGAGTCGATGCTCGTGCAGTTCTCCATGACGAGCGAGGGGTTGGTCGAGCGGCACGGGATACTGTAGTAGGAGGCCGGCTTTCTATGGGTGTAGTCGGTCTTCCCGGCGCCGGTGTCGCGATCGACGCAGTTGTAGAGCTTGCCGCCATTCGTAGCGTAGAACCCGTACAGCGAGTTACCCTCGGAGAGACAGTCTATGAACGTCACATCCGCGTTCGGGGCGTAGTACCCGCACCCGAAGTAGTGGGTCGACATATCGCTCTGCTGGTACGGCCTCGCCGGGTAGGGCTTCTGCCCGTTGTCTCTGCTCACGCAGTTCTCGAGGATACAGTCCACCTTTCTCGGGTCGAACTCAAAGTGGAACCCCGACTCAAGGTTTCCCTCAGCAAGACAGTTCTTCACCCGGAGTCCCTCGATATCGTTTAACTCCGCAAAGTCAAACCCGGTGATCCAGGGGTTGAATGCTCCGTACTTGCCGCAGTTGATCGCGGAACAGTTCTCGTAGCGCACATCCTTGATCACTTTGTTCGTCGATCCCCAGGCGTTGTGGAGGAACCCATACGTCCCGGTGTCCCTGGCGGAGCAGTTGATGAACTCGATGTCCTGGAGGGTGGGACCATACACTGCCGGATCGTGGATCAGGAGGTAGACCGCCTGGATGCTTGTATCAGCAGTCCCGTCGATCTCGTGGATCTTCGCGTGGCTTGCACGGACGGTCATTACGCCGAGCCACCTGACGCCACTACTGTAGCCGGATCCCTGTATGTGGAACCCCCTGAGCGTGACATACTCCCGGTCAATGTTGATACGCCCATCACGGGTGAACTCGAGGAACGTCGCATCCGGGCCCTGGCCTGAGAGTGTCGTGCCCGCCGCAGGCGCGATGACCCCGGCGCAGTTGAATGTGCCTTCTGAGAGAACGACCATACCGCCTTCCGGCAGTGCAGCGAGCGCCGCCTGGATCTCAACCTGGTCATCGACTCCGTCACAGACATAATCTGCCTGAGTCTTCGCCAGTTCGGTGCTATCACTTGCAGCCACAGTAAGCGTGACCGGACTTTCAGACCCGACTGCACTTACCGGGGTGAGTGCTGCACCGAGGCAGAACACCAGAAGTACTGCAGCCAGTCTAAGTATATTTCGCCTGTCTGTCATGTAATTCAGCCTCTCTGTGAGGTAGAACTACCGTCTTTCAATAACCACATAAATATTTTTC
>JAAYND010000065.1 GCA_012521035.1 Methanomicrobiales archaeon | reverse complement strand
TTCGTCATCCGGACAAAGGGTGTCATGAGGGTGATCCGGGGGTCTGCCGCCGTGCCGAGGTCGACAACTCTCTGGAAGGCCTCGATGAACTCCGGTCGGCAGTCGGGATACCCGGGGTAGTCGGCGGTCTGGACACCGATGAAGATCGCCTCTGCCCGGCGGGCTTCCGCAAGGCTGGTCGCGATAGCGAGGAGGTTAGCGTTTCTGAACGGGACGTAGGTGGCCGGCATGGAATCCGGTTCACCGGTGTACTCCTCGACCGGGATCTCCGGATCGGTCAGGCTCGATGCCCCGATCACTCTGAAATGCTCAAGACCGATCTCGACAAACTCCACTGCATCGAGCATCCGGGCGATGGTCTTCGCGCACGCCCGCTCTTTTGCCTCGGTGCGCTGACCGTAGGTGAAGTGGAGCGCGATGATATCGTAGCCCATATCCTTTGCGACATACGCGAGCGTCGAGGAGTCCATGCCGCCCGAGAGGAGGCATACCGCCTTCATTCACCTCACCCCGAGGATCTTGTGGAGCTGCACCTGGAACCTCACAGGGAGGTCTTCTTTGACGATGTACCCGGCGATGGCGCGGTAGTCGGACCCCTCGACCGGCGATATGAAGGCCTCACCCTGGATATCGTAGTGATCGATCACCGCACGGGCGTAGAGGAGATCAGTCTCGTCCGCGACGACGAACTTGACGGAGTCACGGGGCGTGATGTAGCGGAGGAGAGAGAGATCGCTCTCCTCCCCCGACGATGGGCATTTGACGTCCATGCAGATGGAGGCGTAGGGCTGCATCTCCCGGAAGTCGATGGTGCCGTTTGTCTCGATCTCGACCTGGTAGTCGTGGACGGCAAACTTCCTGAGGAGTTCGAAGACCTCGTCCGCCCAGAGGAGCGGTTCCCCGCCGGTGATGGATATATACTTCCCGTTCTGCAACCAGACGTGGTCGAGAACCTCTGCGACGCTCATCTCCACCCCGCCCTCATAGGCGTAGGTGGTGTCGCACCAGGCGCACCTGAGGTTGCAGCCTACAAGCCTGATGAAGGTGCAGGGCCGGCCCTGGTTCTTCCCCTCGCCCTGGAGGCTCCGGAATATCTCACTGACGATCATACGTGCGCTCAGCGTAGCAGGACGTCGATTCCCAGACCCGGATCTTTACCACGCGCGCATCGAGCCCCTGCCGCTCCGCCTCGGCATCGATCATGCCGGCGATCAGCGCGGCAAGAAGCTCGCTCGTCGGATCGCCGGGAGTGGTGACGACCGGGTGGAACGCCTCGATGCTCGCCGCCATGGGGTCTTCGGCGTTGAGGATCACCTGGTGGTCGAACTGCCCGACAACCTCTTTTATGCAGTTATAATCGAGGACTATACCGGTGCGCTCATCGGCCGTCCCCTCGATCCAGATCTCCACCCGCCACTGGTGACCATGCAGCCGGAAACACTTCCCCCGATAGTGGATCAGGCGATGGGTAGCCTCAAAAAAAACTTCCTTGTATATTCGGGTTCTCATCCATGAAGGTTGCCCGTCTGGATATAATATTATATCATCCCCCGATCAAGTACCTAAAGCGAAAGATCGGCGCGCAAGCGGGTTCCACAATATATAAATCTGTAACGCGCGTTGTTTTATAGCACACCAGGAGTTGCTCCTATCTATAAATTCAATTGATTCGAGGGTATTCGATGGGAAATGGTAAATTTGCTGCCAGAAAGCAGAAGCGCGATGCGAAGGCGCGCAGATGGCGGGACCCCGTCTACGCCAGGCGCCAGCTCGGGCTTGATGTAAAATCCGACCCACTTGAGGGCGCGCCGCAGGCACGCGGGATCGTCCTTGAGAAGGTGGGTGTCGAAGCAAAACAGCCGAACTCTGCTATCCGGAAGTGTGTTCGGGTTCAGCTGATCAAGAACGGCCGTCAGGTGACCGCGTTCGCCGTGGGCGATGGCGCCATCAACTTCATCGATGAGCACGATGAGGTCGAGATCGAGGGGATCGGCGGCAGACTGGGCCGGTCGATGGGTGATATTCCCGGCGTCCGGTTCGTCGTGACCAAGGTGAACAACGTCAGCCTCAACGAGATGGTCATCGGCCGCAAGGAGAAGCCGCGGAGGTGAGGAGAATGACAGAAGTAGCAGAGGTAGCAGTAGAAGCAGAAGGCGGGAGCCCGAAACTCCTCTTCAACCGCTGGGATATGAGCGAGGTGGAGATCAGGGATCCAAGCCTCATCCGGTACGTGAACCTGCACGCGATGATCGTGCCGCACTCCTGTGGCAAACTCTCCGGTCAGCAGTTCAATAAGAGCAATATGCTGATCGTCGAGCGCCTGATCAATAAGATGATGCAGACCGAGCAGAATACCGGCAAGAAGGAGCTCGCCATCCGCATCGTCAGGGATGCGTTTGAGATCGTCCATAAGAAGACCGGGAAGAACCCGGTCCAGGTGCTGGTGGATGCTATCGAGAACACCGGTCCCCGCGAGGAGACCGTCCGGCTGAAGTACGGTGGCATCAACGTCCCGAAGTCGGTCGATACCGCACCCCAGCGCCGCGTCGATGTCGCTCTGCGGTTCATCACCGACGGCGTCCTGCAGGCGAGCCACAAGAAGAAGAAGAGCGTGAGCGAGGCGCTCGCCGAGGAACTGATCGCGGCCGCGAACGGCGATACCCGATCGTACGCCGTCTCAAAGAAGGAAGAGAGAGAGCGCATCGCAAAGGCTGCCCGTTAAATATCCCCCTTATTTTTTTGGTGTTTTATGACCAGACGAAAGAAGATGGTAGAGCGGGTGACAAACCTGATGGACAAGCCGGACCATATCCGCAACATCGGTATCGTCGCCCACATCGATCACGGAAAGACAACCCTTTCAGATAATCTGCTCGCAGGGGCAGGCATGATCAGCGAGGAGCTCGCCGGCAGGCAGCTCTTCATGGACTCTGATGAGGAAGAGCAGGCGCGAGGCATCACCATCGATGCGAGCAACGTCTCCATGGTCCACGCCTATGATAACGAGGAGTACCTGATCAACATGATCGATACCCCCGGCCACGTGGACTTCGGCGGTGACGTGACACGTGCCATGCGTGCGGTTGACGGCGCCGTCGTCGTGGTGGATGCAGTCGAGGGGACGATGCCCCAGACAGAGACTGTGCTCCGCCAGGCGCTCAAGGAGGGCGTCCGCCCGGTCCTCTTCATCAACAAAGTTGACCGCCTGATCAACGAGCTCAAAGTGGATGAGCAGGAGATGCAGATCCGCCTCGCCCGTGTGATCGACAAGGTCAACAAGCTGATCAAGGGCATGAACGAGAAGATGTACAATGAGGGCTGGAAACTGGATGCCGCGAAGGGCACCGTTGCTTTCGGCTCCGCGCTCTACAACTGGGCGGTCTCCGTCCCCTACATGAAGAAGAGCGGTGTCTCGTTCAAGGACATCTACGAGAAGTGCAACTCCGGGGACATGAAGTGGCTCGCGAAGAACAGTCCCCTGCATGCGGTCCTCCTCGATATGGTGGTCAAGCACCTGCCCGACCCCGTCGAGGCCCAGAAACAGCGTGTCCGGATCATCTGGCATGGTGATAACGAGTCCCCCGAGGGTAAGGCCATGCTCGCCTGCGATCCGAACGGGCCTGTCTGCATGATGGTCACCGATATATCGTTTGATCCCCACGCGGGCGAGGTCGCCACGGGAAGAGTCTTCTCAGGGACGCTCCGCCGGGGTACCGAGTGCTACATCATGGGCGCGGCAAAGCGCACAAACCGTCTCGCACAGGTCGGCATCTTCATGGGCGCCGAGCGGATCGAGGTGGACGAGCTCGCCGCCGGGAACATCGCCGCCGTCACGGGCTTGAAGGACGCTATCGTCGGATCGACCGTCTCGACGCTCCAGGATATGACGCCCTTCGAGTCGCTGAAGCACTACTCAGAGCCCGTCATGACCGTCGCTGTCGAGGCGAAGAGCATGAAGGATCTCCCGAAGCTCGTCGAGGTTCTCCGCCAGGTCGCAAAGGAGGATCCGACCGTTCAGGTCTCGATCAACGAGGAGACCGGCGAGCACCTGATCAGCGGCATGGGTGAACTGCACCTTGAGATCATCACGGGCCGTATCAGGCGCGACAAGGGTGTCGAGATCATCACCTCCCCGCCGATCGTCGTCTACCGTGAGACGATCACGGGCACGGCCGGCCCGGTCGAGGGGAAATCGCCGAACCGCCACAACCGGTTCTACATCGAGCTTGAGCCCATGGATCCCGCGATCGTGAAGCTGATCCAGGAAGGTGAGGTCTCGATGACCCAGCAGGCGCTTGAACGGCGTGATACCCTCATCGAGGCCGGCATGGATAAGGAAGAGGCAAAGAACGTCAGGGCGATCGAGGGGACGAACATGTTCCTCGATATGACGAAGGGTATCCAGTACCTCAACGAGACGATGGAACTGGTTCTCGACGGCTGGCGCGAGGCACTGCGCGGCGGTCCTCTTGCCGATGAACTGGTCCAGAACCTCAAGGTGCGGCTCGTGGATGTGAAACTTCACGAGGACGCCATCCACCGGGGTCCTGCCCAGGTCATCCCGGCGGTCAGGAGCGCCGTCAAGGCCGGTATCCTGATGGCCGGCGATTCGCTCCTTGAGCCTATCCAGAAGATCCAGATCACGGTCCCAAGCGATCAGATGGGAGCAGCGACGTCGCAGATCCAGGGCCGGCGCGGTCAGGTCTTCGATATGCTGAGCGAGGGGGACACGATGACGATCGTCGGCAAAGCACCGGTCGCCGAGCTCTTCGGGTTCGCTGGCGACGTCCGGTCAGCTACCGAGGGTCGCGCGATGTGGAGCACCGAGTTCGCCGGATTCGAACTGGTTCCCTCAGGCATCGTGGGCGAAGTGGTCAGGGAGATCCGAAAGCGCAAGGGCCTGAAGGAACAGCTCCCGCGACCGGAAGACTACCTGGCGTAATTCCAGAGCGAATACCCTTAATTTTTCTTTTTCACCGCATGAGCGGGTGAGCCTTTCCGGGCACGAGGCGCTGGCCGGCCCGGAGTTTGATCTATTCCGCGCTCTGTCATGGTACGAGCGTTTTACCGGTCAGGACCCGATCCCCCGGTGGAGAAGTGTTATCCGGCTGGATCGAGGGATTTGCAGGCATGAGAACGCCCGGGCCGCCGGTACCCGGCGGGAACGGATGCCGGGGATCTTGAGTGGCCCCGCCCTGCAGGGGCATGCAGACCACCGGGGTCTCGGCGGAAAAAAGAGTGATGATGCCCGGTCAGGCGCTGTAGTAGGTGACCTTCTTCCCCTCTTCGCTGTATTCGCCCCGGTAGGTCTCGATGTTTCGCTTGTATCCGAGTCTGTCCACAAAACCGAGGTCGCGGAGTCGCTCGCGAACCCGCATCACATCGGCCTCGTCCGCCCAGTCCCGGGTGTAGACATAGATGACCGTCCTCTCGTCGCGGGAGTCGGGGTTTGGTTTTGCGGTGCTGACTTTTGCCGATATACCGAGCAATCCGCGCGCTGTCTCATCCCGGACCTTCCTCCACGCCTCATCCGCCTCATCGGGAGGGACGAAGATGAGCCACTTCCCTACCTGCTCATCGTCGAGACCACGTGGTGCCGGTTCGGGCGCATCCTGGGCGATCCAGTAGATCCGGGTAGTCTTTGAAGGAAGGATACCCTCACCCTCCAGGATCTCGCTATAGATCGCATCAATCTCTCCGGGGCGCAGGAGGAGCGCCGCAGCGAGCGGCGGGTAATCGTCCCGGAATCGCTCGAAGATCTCATGGAGATCTGCTTTGAAATCAATTCCCTGCTCGATGCGTTCAAAGAGATATGGACCATGGGAACGGAGTTCGCGGTAGAGGAAGACGAGAAAGATCCCGTACGCGACCTCGGTCAGGGACTCCGGATCGATCTCTTCCATACATACTGGTAGCTCTCCGGGCAGTAAAAAAGAATTTGGTATATTATCGGCCCAGCTTCTCAGCGACCAGGTCTGCGGCACGCTCCCCGGAGAGGAGCATTCCGCCAAAGATCGGTCCCATGCGGCACTCCCCGGCGACGGCGTTTGCTGCCAT
>JAAYND010000006.1 GCA_012521035.1 Methanomicrobiales archaeon | reverse complement strand
CTTGAGAAGCTGGTTCTGGTGGGGATCGAGGGTGCCAATCACGCCTGATCATTCGACTTTGCGAGCGAAATACGTTGGGCCAACATTCATTATCCCGCGTCACCAGAGGGTGCCGCATGAACCTGATGCCTGCCCCCGAACTCCCTGCCGGGATTGAGTGGTTCAACACCGATCATCCGCTCTCCATACAGGAACTCGCAGGACGGATCGTGCTGCTGTACTTCGGGACGTTCGCCTGTTCAAACTGCATGCGGCTGATGCCAGACCTCCGGCGCCTCATGGAGGAGCACCCGGAGGTGGTCGTCATCGGGGTTCATGCACCGGGGTTTGAGTCCGCCCCGGCCGCCGGGAACCTCCGGGAGGCGATCTCCCGCGCCGGGATCAGGTACCCGGTCGCGATCGACCACGACCGCCTGCTCTGGCAGGCCTTCGGTGTCCGGAGCTGGCCGACGTTCGCCCTCATCGATCCGGGTGGTAACATCCTCGGGAAGATGGCCGGGGAAGGGTTCTACAGCCGGCTCAGCCCGAAGATCGATCGGGTGAGAGATGATTTTGAGGCGCGTGGTACGCTTACCCGGGAGCGGTTCCAGCCCGTGGCTGATCCTTCGCCAGCCCTGTACTTCCCGGGCAAGATCGCGGCGGATCATGCAGGGATGCGCCTCTTCATAAGCGATACCGGGCATAACCGGATCATCGTCACCGGTCGGGATGGGGAGATCCAGCAGGTCATCGGCACCGGGGCACCGGGGAGCGCCGATGGTCCCTCTCGGGAGGCCACGTTCTACCTGCCGGAGGGGCTCACCTTCGATGAGAGTGCAGGGATCCTCTATGTTGCCGATACCGGGAACCACACTATACGGCGCATCTCCTGGCCGGATCTGGTGGTCGAGACGGTTGCCGGGACCGGGCTTGAGGCGGCATCGCCCGGCGGGGGCGGGCCGGGGAAGAGCGTGGCGCTGAGCAAGCCGCGAGATCTCGCGCTGATGGGCGATCACCTCTACATCGCAATGGCCGGGGCAAACCAGATCTGGCGGATGGATCTCTTCACCCATACCCTGGAACCCTACGCCGGATCCGGCCTGGAGGGGCTGGTGGATGGTCCGCTCCGAAAGGCCGCCTTTGCCCGCCCTTCAGGTATCGTCACCGATGGGGAGGCGCTCTACGTCGCCGATAGCGGGGCTTCAGCGATCCGCCGCATAAAGCGGGGTATGGTCGAGACCCGCATCGGCCACTCCCCGGAGGATCTCGGTGACCTTGACACCATCGCCCGGATGGCACGTATCAACCACCCGGCGGGCATAGCCATCCACCAGGGGTTGATCTATATAGCGGATACCGGCAACCATAAGGTCAAAGAGTTTGACCCGGACACTGGATGGGTCCTCACCAGGATCGGGAGCGGGGAGCGCGGTTACCGAAACGGGGTATCCGGAGACGCGAGACTGAACGGACCGGGTGGACTGGTCAACCTCGGGGGATACTGGTACATCGCCGATACCGGCAACCATGCCATCCGGGTCTATGATCCGATCGAGCATGTGGTGCTGGATCTGGTGCTTCAGCAGCATGCTGCGATCCGCCATCCCCTCCCAGAAATCCCCCAATAACAACTCTTTTCCCCAAACCACACAAACAATACGTCACAACGTTCCATGCCCCGCTTTAACCTCAGTCCATCGCTCATCGGCCGGTTCTTCTACCACGACTGCGAGCGCTACCTCCGCTACCACGCGACCCCGGAGCAGGAGCGCGAGAGATCCGGCATCCCGGTGACCGTGATGGACCAGAGCCCGACGACACGTGCCCTCCTGGAGGCTGGCATCAGGTGGGAGGAGGAGGTTGTCCGCACAAAACTGGCAGGGTGGGTGCGGATCCCGGAGGGGATCGGGCCTGTATCTGACCGATCGTTCTCCATCGAGGAGACCTTTGCGATACTCCCGGACCTCCTCCCCGGGGAGGCGATCTACCAGGCGACCATCCCGGTATCGGTTCACTTCCTGCGCAGTTATGGTCTCGACCCCGATCTGCATCGGTTCTCCCCCTGCCGGCCGGACCTGATCATGTTCGGCCAGGATGCGACCCTCTCCGTCATCGATATCAAGGCAAGCGAGGATCTCAGCGTCAGCCACCGTATCCAGGCAACCCTCTACGCCATGATCCTCGACCACGCCCTGGCCCTGCTTGAGATCGACCGCCCGGTCGATATGGACCGGGCCGGCATATGGCTCTACGGGGCGGATGAGCCCGAACCCTTCGACCTGCACCTGAATGTGCGGGTGCTTGAGGACTTCCTCCGGCACCGCCTCCCGGATATCCTCGCCTGCCCGCTAGAAGGTCTCCCCTGGCACATAACATCGCGGTGCGAGTCCTGTGAGTTCTACCCCCACTGCCGCGCGGAAGCAGAGGCCACCGCCTCGGTATCGCAGGTACCCGGCCTCTCGCCCGCCGGTCGACGCTACCTCAGGGGGGTCTCCTCAAACCCGGTATCCGCGATCAACACCCTCCCGGACCTTGCGAAATTCCTCGAAGCCCCGGAGAGCGACGCGTACCTGAACAACTGCGGGTCGCTCGCCGGCCAGGGTGACCGCCTGCGGGCGACCGTCAGGTCGCTCCAGACGGGCGAGATCATCAAGAACGCCGAGAGATCGCTTGCCCTCCCGGTGTATGAGGATATCGCGATCATCCTCACGCTCCAGAAAGACCCGGTATCTGACCGGATATACGCGCTCGGTATGCGCCGCCTCAAGGGCGAGGCGGTCTACGGGACGACCTCACGCGAGGCCATCTTCGTCGCAGAGATCCCTGATGACTCAGCCCGGATCCGGCGCGAGTTCATCGGGGCGCTCGCCGCTGAACTCGCAACCCTCCACGACTACAACCGGGGCCGGGCCTGGACGGACCAGAGGTCTCTTCAGACATACGTCTACGAGACTTACGAGGAGGATCTCTTCGCACGGCTGCTCGATGAGGCGCTTGAGGATCCCGTGACCGCTGAGGATGCCCTGCAGCTCCGGTTCTACTACCAGAACCCGGGTATCATCGGGGGCAAAAGCCACCCGGTAGCGGGGGTGGCGTTCCCGCTCGTCGTCCTCTCCCGCGAGATACGGCGACTGCTCGCGCTTCCCATCCCCTTCACCCTCCGCCTGCCCGAGGTTCTGGCGGCGATCCCCTCTTCCCGGTTCTCGTATCACCTCGACCCGGACGACTTCTTCTGGCACGAGCTGGGTAGCTCTCTCAAGAGCGATGCCATCATCATGGCGTGGGATGGGGAGCGACCGGAGATCGCAGGCTGGATCCGGCAGGAGATCGCGCGGAGACTGCTTGCGACGGGCAGCGTCCTCGACGGCCTCCGGGAGCGGGTGAAGGGTGATCTCGTGCGGTGGCCGGAGAGATTCCGGTTCCCCCAGCACTGGGGCGCCGCCACGCCGGAGATATCGCGCCTCCTCTTCATAACGGAGTATGAGTCGGCGATAGGTGTCCGGGAAGCGCAGGAACTCAGGGGCCGGCCATGGACGCAGAGGGTCCGGGACGGCACCAGTATCCCCGTCAAAAAGATCGAGGGGAACTTCTGGAAGGTGCTCGCCCCGCTTGACCTCGCTCTGTTTGAGCAGACGAAGGCGTTCAGCTACCTCCTCGTCCCTGACGGAGACGCAGGAGAAGAG
>JAAYND010000064.1 GCA_012521035.1 Methanomicrobiales archaeon | reverse complement strand
CTCTACACCGGTCTCCACAACCCCGTTGAAGAGGCCCGGATGATGCGTGCGGCCGACGTCTTCATCGTCCTCAGGCAGGAGATCCACGGGAACGAGTTCGAGCGGACGCTCGCTATCGAGAAGATCCGGGGCGCAAACGTGCCACAGCGGGTGATCCCCTACCACATCATTACAAAGGGTCTTGAACTCTCGACGACGAGCAGGGTGGTCTAGCCGGTATACCCGGCCCGGACCATCTCCGCTGCGGCCACCATGTTCTTCAGTTTTCCAAGCGCCGCATCACGTGACTGCATCCGGAGACCACAGTCGGGATCGATGAGCATGGCCTCGGGGGAGAAGACGTCGACTGCGGCCTCGATACGCTTCCTGATGGTCTCGACGCTCTCGATGGCCGGGTCTGCCGAGTCAACGCATCCGTAGCCGATCATCCGTCCGCGCAGATCCTTCTCCGAGAGGAGATCGAGGTTCCCCGGGTTATTGGCAAACTCAAAATCAAATATCTCTATATCTGCCCGGAGGACGTCATCGATGACCGCTGAGAGATCCCCACAGACGTGGAGAGCTACCGGGATCCTGAGCCCGGTGGCGATCGCGTTAACCGCCTCAAGGCCGGCAACGACGTTTGCAGCTCCCGTAGAGAATATGGGCTCATCGATCTGGAGAACCGCCACACCGGCAGCCTCAAGGTACGCCGCCTCGATCGCGAGCGCCCCGGCAAGGTCCGGAACCAGATCGTCCTTATTCCGGTAGAACGGTGTCTCGATTATAAGGCCGTGCGCGAGCGTGCTCGGGCCGGTGAGGATCCCTTTCACCTTCGGGTGCCGGGAGAGGGCGTATTTTGTATCCCCGGCCGTTATGGGTTGTCGGGCAGGCTGGACCTTCCCGACGACCGAGGATCCCCTGATGCCGGGGAGGTGGGAGGTGAAGGCCCGGATCATGTCGCCCCGGACCTGTCCATCGGATATGATATCGATCCCGGCCGCGACCTGGTCAGCGACCGCTACCTCCACCGCGTGTTTCAGGGGGTCTGCGATGGAAAAGATCCCCTTCCCTTTCACCACCGGGTAGCTCCCGACAACCGTTGTGGGCAGGAGTTTCTCTATCGGTCTCATGGGGTCAGTCTATGTCGGTCACGCGGAAAGAGTACCGCTTCGCGGATGTTCCCGAGGTCGAGCATCGTCATCACCAGGCGTTCAATGCCGAGTCCCCATCCGGCGTGCGGTGGCATGCCGTAGCGAAACGCCTTCAAGTAGAACTCGAACGCTTCGGGCGCAAGACCCTTCGCACGGATCTGCTCTACCAGGAGGTCGTGGTCGTGGACTCGCTGGGCGCCGGAGGAGAGCTCCATCCGGGGGTGCATCAGGTCAAACGCCTTGCAGAACTCAGGTCTATCTGGGTAGGGCATGGCGTAGTAGGGCCGGATATCGGTCGGCCAGTCGACGACGAAGTAGTGCCGACCGATCTCGCTCCCGATCGCCCGCTCGGCCGCCGGGGAGAGATCGTCGCCGAACGCGAGTTTCTCCTCGAGGATCGCATTCGCGATCTCGATCGCTTCAGTGTAGGGGATCCTCGGGAAAGGCTTCTCCGGAACCTCAAGGTCGATCTCCAGAACCTCCAGGTGCTCACCGCAGGTCTTCGCGACGTAGTCATAGACGTGGATTATCAGATCCTCAAGGAGATCCATGACATCGTTATGGTCGGCAAACGACGCCTCCACATCGAGCGACGTGGCCTCGTTGAGGTGCCGGACGGTGTTGTGCTCTTCGGCGCGGAATATGGGGCCGAGCTCAAAGACCTTCTCAAAACCCGCTGCCATCATCATCTGCTTGTAGAGCTGGGGGCTCTGGTTCATGAATGCCTCTTTCTCGAAGTAGGCGATCGGGAAGAGGTCGGTCCCTCCCTCGGTGGCGGCGGCGACGATCTTGGGCGTGGCGATATTGATGTAGCCCCGGGAGTGGAGGAATGCGGTCGCAGCACATGTCACTGCCGAGCGGATGCAGAAGATCGCACGGACGCGCGGTTTCCTGACGTCAAGGAACCGGGAGTCGATCCTGGTATCCATCTCGGCAGGCACTTTCTCGGCAACGTCAAGCGGGAGCGGGCTATCAGCGATGCTGATTATCTCAAGTTCTTCGGGGACGATCTCGCGTCCTCCGGGTGCTTTATCGATCGCTTTGACCTCGCCCCGGACCCTGACGACAGACTCACGCGAGACGTCCCGGACCGTCTCGACAACCTCTGCCGGGACTTTCTTCTTCGGGATGGTCACCTGGATGATGCCGGTCCGGTCGCGGATCAGGAGGAACGCAAGCCCTCCGAGATCGCGGACCTCATGTACCCAACCGATGATCTCAGCGGATCTGGATTCCGGGGTTACAGCCCGTATTGGTAAACGCATAGTATAAACCTGGATATACCATGGGCCCCGGGAGGTATTTTGTCTTACGCTCCTGCCACGGAAGCCACTCTTCCGGGTGGTCAGGAGAACCTCATGGGATGATCGTCCCCGGGGCGCCTCATCGGCGTACAGTGGAGAGGGGATCGGATTTCTGGTCTGTTCAATCGAGAGTCGTAGCGCAGAAAAAGAGGGACGTCGGGGTCTTCAGAGGAAGACTGCCGCAGCGAGGACGGTTGTCCAGCGTCCATCCATGACCCCTTCCGCCGACTGGCAGGTATGGGTCGTGCTGATGATCCGGCCGCTGGCCTTGTAGATCTGCTCCCGCTCCTGCCATGCCCGGTCAGGATCAAACTCGATGCCGAGCGTGGTGGCGAGCATGGTTGCCGCGAGGTCTTCAGCGTACTCACCCGAGACCTCATCTGTTTCACCGAAAGCGTGGTGCTCGGAGAGGTAGCCATAGGCGTTGCTCTCCTTCGGCATCGCATGTCCGATGGCGGCAGAGATCAGCCTGCTTGGTTCATTGGTCTCATTCCGGGCCATGACGACGTAGACGATGCTGCCTGGCGCGAGGTTCTTTAACCCTTCCTCCCTTGTGACCAGCTGGCAGTTCGGGGGGAATATACTCGATACATAGACCAGGTTATACTTCTCGATACCCGCCTGCCTGAGAGCCAGTTCAAACGATGCCAGTTTGTCTTTGTGGGTGCCTTCACCCTTTGTAAAGAAACATTTGGTCGGAACGAACATTAAGGATCATTCTTATCACTTGTATTTTTTAAAATTTTCGGTTATAACAACTACAATTTGAGAAAGGAGGTTATTTTATGTCTAATTTTGCCATATTCCTGAATAAACCGGGCAATTTCGAAATCAATTGAAAGAATGGAGGATTTTCTGATATGCCTGGATTCCCGGGACCGGGCAGAGTCCTGCTGGCCTGGACCGGGAGAACGCCCGGAACCGGGAACGTTGCCATCTTCAACGATATCAAAAATTATCACGCCATCCATGACCGGGTGGCAGCACCCCGCCGGTGGGGAGTGGAGCGCACCGGGAGCGATCCCTGGAGGGTGCGCTTTGGGGTGTACCATATCCGCCAGGCAGGGATGTTCCAGGCATGGATCGCCTCATACGTCTCATTCCATGCCGATACTGGAATGAACGATCAACGCAGGTGCCGCCGAGTCTCCCATCCCGCCGGGCATCCTGATCGCCTCCCGAACGATCCCGAAACTCCTGCCGCCTGGTGAGGGGCCCTTGCATCCGGGGCTGCGAGGGATGCCCATCGCTACTCCGTGCTGGTGGCGCCCTTCTGGAGCAATGCTTATATGGTACGTTGCACGATCCGGGAACACCATGACACCCCGGCCCTCTCATGGGAGGCTGGGGTCATGAGATTCTCCACCCGGATGGTGAGGCAGATGTACGCGGATAAGGTTGTGGACTGCATCGGCGCATGCCAGTCGCCCATGCTGACGATCGATACGGAGATGAAGGTGCTTGAGAGGGGACAGATCCTGCAGGTGATGACCGACGATCCGGACCTTGCGGGGAAGGTCAGGGCCTGGGCCGGCGAGAACGGGCACGCGATCGAGGAAGAACACGCTGTCTTGGGCGTGACCACGCTCATCATGCGAAAAGAGGCGGCGGTGCGGGCTGAGGCAGAGTGAGGCGTTTTTGTGGGTGCCCGGGTTCACGAAACGCCTCCGCGCATCGGGTGGGCCGGCGAGATCCCGTGCGGAGGGGGCGACCGGGGCCGCGTCACTGCCCGGTGCCGGCAGATGAACCCGGGAGATACCCGATACCGATCGAGGGGATGAGCAATTGACAGACAGAATCGGATACAGCCAGAAGGTGATGGATCACTTCATGAATCCGCGCAACGTCGGGGTGATAGAGAGCCCGGATGGCTACGGTAAAGTTGGCAACCCCGTCTGCGGGGATCTCATGGAGATCTTCATCAGGGTCAGGGAGAATGTCATTGAGGATATCAGGTTCCGGACGTTCGGATGCGGGTCGGCGATAGCCACGAGCAGCATGGTGACCGAGCTTGCCAGGGGAAAGAGACTCGAGGAGGCGCTCCGGATCACCCGTGACGATGTGGCAACCGAACTCGATGGGTTGCCGCCCCAGAAGATGCACTGTTCAAACCTCGCGGCGGATGCGCTCCACGCAGCGATACGGGATTACCAGGAGAGACAGAAGAAGGAGTGATGATACCACGCCCTCCTTCCGCACCGCTACTACATCGGTTCTGGAGTACTCCCGCATGAGCAGGGGTCCGGTAGCACTCAGTAGCCGTAGATCAGGGTCATGATACTCTTAGCCAGATCCAGGCTCTTCCCCCGGTAGACCATGAGGGTATCCAGGCGGAGCGCTCCATCGATCTCGACCGGATCCCTGGTATCCTGGATGAAGACATCCACAAAATCCTCGTAGAGACTGTAGGTTCCGGCCGATGAGGGCTCCCTCCCGGATGCCTGCATCAGGGCCGCCGCCGGCCCGCTGATCGGCGCATCGCCTATGAAGGGACTGACCGCGATGACGCACCGGTGCTGGCGAAGCGCCTCCCGTATACCGGCACACTCAAGGATCGGCGATATACTTGTGACCGGGTTGCTCGGCCCTATCACCACGGCATCGCTCGCATCGATCGCCTCGATCACCTCGGGTGTCGCAACCGGCGGTTCCTGCGTGCGCCGGACCACGCCCTCGATCGGAAGAGCGCCCCGGTGCTTCACCCAGTACTCCTGGAAATGGATCTCACCCTGAGACGTCCGGACGTAAGTCGTCACCTCTGAGTCGGTCATCGGGAGGACGGTCGCCTGGATGCCCAGCCGCTCGCATATCGCCCTCGTCGCTTCGGTGAGACGCATCCCGCTCCTGAGCATCTCCCCTCTCGCGATGTTGACCGCCCGATCCCGGTCACCCATGGTTATGAACTCCTCGATGCCGAGGTCTGCCAGGTGGTCGTGGGTGATGTAGGTGTCATCGCGTATCCCCCACCACCGGTCGGTATCAAGGATCCCTGCAAAGAGGTACATTACGGTGTCGATGTCGGGGGAGAGGTGGTTGCCGGAGAGCCAGATATCCTCGGCCGTGTTGACGATGACCGCGATCTCCTGTTCCTCCAGCAGCTCCAGCATGCCGCGGAGGAGTTTGGGCGTGCCGGTGCCGCCCGAGAGGAAGGTAATCATGAATATTTAGCGTAACAAGCGCATCCATATGAATTTTGCCAATCTGGCCCGGTGTCAGATCTACCCCATCTCACGAAACCGCGTGGCGTATGACTGCCATGATATCCCAGGCGAGCGATTCCGCCTGCCGGTCATGCAGGAGGTGGGTCTCGAGACGGAGCGATCCACCGACCTCATCCGGGTCATGGAGATCCTGGACAAAAACGTCCACGATATCCTCATAGAGCCGGAAGACTCCGTGGGAGGTCGGCCTCTCGCCGATGGCGTACATGAGCGCGGCGTCCTTTGGGTCCGGCGCGACATCGCCGCTGAACGGTGAGACTGCGACGACGAACTGATCACGGAGGAGGTCGCGCATGCCGGTGCAGTCGAGTATGGAGAGGATGCCCCGGGCAGGGTTGTCCGGCCCGATTATAACGGCGTCACTCGCCTCGATCGTTGCCCTGACCGCATCGGTCACTGCCGGTGGCGTAGCGGTGGCAGGGATGAGTTCCCGCACCTCGGTATCGGTT
>JAAYND010000063.1 GCA_012521035.1 Methanomicrobiales archaeon | reverse complement strand
CTTCACCCTCCCTGACAATCTCTGCGTACCTGTTCTGCGCCTCGGCTCGTGCCTCTACCAGACGCTGATTCCTGTAATCCTCGGCATCTTTCTGTGCCTTCCGGACCAGGTTTTCAGCCTCCAGTTCAGCATCGGAGAGGCTCTTCTTCCTCTCAGCCTGCGCATCACGGATCATTACCTGATACTCTTCTTCAGTCTCCCTGATGCTTTTCAGGACATCGGTCTTCATCAAACCCTCCTTCTCACGGCTCATGAATAATTGATGAAAATAAGCATATATTTATTGTTGTTTGTCTGTTGGGTAATTTTCAGGATTTACGTGTTCTATCACCACCCCGGGAGGCAGGTGTTTTATCATAACACCGCCGGAAATCCCGGTAAGCGAGAGACCGGAGAGCTCCGTCGACGAGCATATGAGGTGCTGTTCTGGATGGGTTCCCCGCTGAATGTCGCAAGCGAGCAGGATCTCCGGCGCAACCGATACAACCATCGAGAGTCGTTTTGATCCGGGATGGCCTTTTGGGAGGACGACGACCGGGATGTGATACTGCCGGACCAGCTCAAGCATCATGCGCGCCTGGCCGACCGGGCCACCCTCCGGCATGGAGACGATGATCAGGTCATCGGGATCGACCGCCTGGCAGTACTCGTCATCAGGGGTCTCGATACAGAGGGGGAACCGGGAACCGGCTTTTCCCACGAGCAAAAAAGAGTTCTTTCCCCTGATGATCAGGAGATCTTCCCCGAGAGGGATGGTTACCTCGCCCGGGAGGGGTGCCCCCGGGTCATCACCCTCAGGCTTCTCTGACATCTTCAGACTGGCAGCTCGGGCACATGGGTCGCTTTCCGAGGCCCTTGAACTTTTCACCGCACTCGTTGCAGCGGTAATTCTTGCCCTTCACCCGGTCATCATCAAACTCAATATCGACAGGTCCACCGACTGTACACATGGGATTTATCACCTGGTGAGATATCGGGCGGGACGATATAAAATCCTATCGTGTATCCCGGAAAGTAGATGATAGAGCGTGATCCGGGGTTTTCTCGATGGGTGGCGCGCCCGGCGCGGAGGGGGTGCAGGCGCACCGGGCCCCGGTCTACCGGCCATGAGATGCTCCTCTGGGGCGGAGGATGGCCGTCCGGGCCTACAGGAAGACATTGAAGACCACAAGCGCGATGACGATCATCACGGCGGCGTGTTTGACGCCGGCCCGGAGCGAGGCCTCCCCCATCGCGCCGGCGATCAGGCCTGAGAAGAACGCCTGGATGAGGCATGCATGGTAGAGGAGGCGCTCAAACGTCATGATAGCAAAGTTCTTGATGGGCATCGAACCCGGTGTACCGGTGAGTGTCGGGGCATCGATCATGGTCACCATCGAGAGGAATCGGGTGTCTATGATGACCACGACGAAGAGGAAGACGATGAAGACCAGGTAGACGATGAGGGTATAGATGAACATCTCCGCCTGCCTCTCGCGCTTGAGAACCTCTGACATCGTTGCATCGCGGGCTGCGATGGCGAGGACATCCCCGATATCGCCGGACATCAGGCTTGCTCTTGTGATCAGGGTGACTGTCCGGGCGATTGCCGGGGTGCGTATCCTCTCCTCGAACCGGACGAGCGCTTCCTGGATGCTCACACCCCACTCGAGATCACGCTTGATCTTCCTGATCTCATAGGAAAGCACGCCGAGGTTTGCCCGCACCAGGATCGTTATCGCCTGCACGAGCGTCAGGCCGACCTGGTTAATGCTGGCGAGACGGTCCAGGAAGTCGGGGATGCCTGCATCGATCGCCATCGCCTTCCTCTGCCAGAAGTAGTGGAAGGTACCGAAAGGAATGAGGACGATCAGGAGCGCTATGATCAGGTGATCGTCCAGCACATCGACGAAGACCTCGGGGTCGGGGTAGGCCGGGATTGCAAGGAAGGCGAGGAGGATATACACGAGCGCGACCGGAACCGTCACGTAAAGCGTCCGGTTCGGCTCGACAAGGAACGTCTGGAGGGGGTGGCGCAGGAAGGAACGGAGGTTTCTGACCCGGTCATAGCGGAGCAGTTGCCTCACGAGGGACTCTTCGCCCTCACGCTCCACGATCCTGACATCATCGAAGACGCGGAGGGGTCTGAACTCGGTGTAGCGCTCGATACCCCCGGTCTTGATGGAGACCGCATCGATGAAGAGGATGAAGAAGAGCGACCCGGCCGGGATGAGGATGTAGATGATAGCCGAGAGGTACATCACGGATGTATCGCTTACAAGCCCCATGACGAGCATGACGATGATGATGAAGAGCGGACCGGCGACAAAGAGCGTCACGTACATCTCAGCCGCCATCTGGAGCACGTTGAGGAAATCTTTCTGTTCGAACCGCGCCTCTTCCTGGTACATCCGCACCCGGACTTCGAGGAAATTGGTCACATCCCCTCCGCTCTCGATCACCGATACGAGATCCTGGAGGAAGTCGCGCAGTTTCTCAGATGGGGTCGTCTCCTGCAGGTGCCGGAGCGCGGAGACCATGTCATACCCGAAGTAGTCGGTATCCCGGACGATCCTCCGGAACTCGTGAGCGACCTCACCGTAGACCCGGGTCTCCCGCGCCACCGACCGGAAGATCGCCATCATCTCAGATCCTCCTCGCCGCATGGCGTAGATGTACGCGACGGCGTTATGGAGCAGGAGGTTGATCGCAGTGGTCCGCTCCTTCTTCAGGAGGGAGGGGTACGTCCTGAAAAAGAGGAGGGCGGCATTGGCGGTGATCACAAATATAAGAGCGCTTATGGCGATATGCAGGAGGAAGACCGATGTATCGGTCGAGAGGAGCGCAGGTAACCGGAGAGCGAAGACGTTATAGACCCTGATGCCGATCTCCGGGAAGACGACGAAGCGCATCGTAAGAAACGCTGCCGTGGCCCAGATGAGACCGAAGAGCGTGGATATGATGAACATCCGTATGACGTAGCAGTCGAGGGTCATCCCTATATTCGCCGAGACCAGATCGTCACGGAGGTCGCGGTATCGTGCTGGATTGCGCGCAATCCACCAGCGAGCGGACTGATTGAGCCGTGCACAGGGGTACGGTGTCACCTGGATAACCCGCCTGGATCGGAGAGGGAGGCGAGCACCCGTTCGGGATCGATCGCGTAGGTCTGGAGGATCCGGGATACCTCGTGGAAGTCCCGGATACCCCGGTCGCGCATCGCAAGGAGGATACTCCGCCGTTTCTCAAGTTCTGCCTCAAGGTCTCTCTGGTTCCAACCACGGTACTCCATGATCTCGTCAAATATCCGGGATCTTCCTGTGTAGGAGAAGGTATCGGCTATGGGGTCGTACTCAAAGACCGTGTTCACCAGGAGGTTGCCGGTGATCGGGTCGATCCCGGTGAGTTCGACGATCTCCCGGCACCTTCTCACCCGATCACGACCCCGGTGGGTGAGTGACTGGACCGATATGACATCCAGCGCCCGGAGCATGTTCCGGGGTACGTTGAGCGGTTCGTTCTCCAGGCGGTGGATCGCTGCGTCGATGCTGCCGGCGTGCATGGTTGAGAACGTTGTGTGTCCGGTGTTCATCGCCTGAAAGAGTGTCTGGGCTTCACTGCCCCTGACCTCCCCGACCAGTATGTACTCGGGGCGTTGCCGCATGGCAGCCTTGAGGAGATCGAACATACCGATAGGAACGCTCGTCCCCTCCGATATCCGGTCACGGGTGACGCTCGCGACCCAGTTATCGTGGTAGAGCGTGATCTCCCGCGTGTCTTCTATGGAGACGACCTTTGAGAGCGGCGGGATGAAGAGGGCGACCGCGTTGAGCGATGTGGTCTTCCCTGACGCGGTGCCGCCGATGAAGAGCAGGTTCTTGTTGTTCTCGATCGCCATCCAGAAGTAGACGATCTGGTCGACATCAAATGTATTCGACTCGATCAGTTCAACGGGCGTAAACGGCGTTTCCCGGAATTTTCGTATGGTGAACGACGTGCCGCGCGTGGTGACCTCATCCCCGAACGCGAGCTGGAGCCGGGAACCGTCCGGGAGGGTTGCGTCCACAAGCGGGCTCCCGATCGAGACGTGTTTCCCCGAACGCTGGGTGAGTGTTATCGCAAGCGAAAGTAATGCCGGTTCATCAAACCTGATGTTCGTCCTGATGTTCCTGTACTTCCGGTGGTAGAGGAAGAGCGGAACCCGGGTGCCGTCGCACGATATATCCTCGATCCAGGGATCATTCATCAATGCGTCGATGCGAGACCAGCCGAGGAAGTTGCGCCTGAGGTAGTACCGGAGCTTGAAGAGGGACGTCTCCTCAAGGGAGAGACCGTACTCGACAAGAAGCCTCTGCATCTTTCGAGAAAGGACGATCCCGGGATCGGAGTCCATGTCATGGTCTTCCAGGATCAGGATATCGCGGAGGTCTTCGAAGAGCCGCTCAAGGAGTTCATACTCAAATTCCGAGAGGGGGGGCTCGAAGAGGAGATATTCAATGAGGTACGTCTGCATATTCTGGGCGATCACGGCGAGTGAGAGCCCTTCAGTGACCCAGTAGCGGTCGATCTCCTGGTAGTGAGGAGGGATCTCCGCGATGACGAGGGGGTCGTGTTCAGCGAGGTTGTATTCACCCGGGAGGTCTTTATACTTCCATGACGGCCGCAACCGCCCGGTGAGGCGGGAGAAGCGTTTTCGGGGGCTGGATGGCGTCTCCTCTCCATGTTCAGGGTCCTGCTGTTTTCCGGTATTATCCTCGACTTCCACGCTTGTTCCGACCTTCCGGGTTTTTCTGCGAGCCCTCCGGGGATCTATCAACACCCCGAAGGTTGCACGTAGATCATACCTGATGTGGTGGGCTGCATATATCAA
Source organism: Methanomicrobiales archaeon (assembly GCA_012521035.1). Taxonomy (GTDB): domain Archaea; phylum Halobacteriota; class Methanomicrobia; order Methanomicrobiales; family Methanoculleaceae; genus Methanoculleus. Next base: position 497 of record JAAYND010000063.1, on the reverse strand, counting down.
TCTGTGTTTTCTCTTGAGAGAAAGAATTACCTCCTGTAGCTATATCCCGGGATAGGGGGGGTGCCAGAATACTTTAACCGGAGATAGCCCACATTATGGTATACTCATGCGCGATCGTCTTCGACTACGGATGCCGACCGGCATCGCCTCACTTGACCCGGTGCTGGACGGCGGTATCCCGACGGGATCGGTGGTGCTCCTCCTCGGAGAGCCGGGTGCCGGCAGCGTTGAGTTTGTGCAGACGTCCATCATCCGTCTCCTGGCACTGAGGCGAGGCGGGACCGGTGAAAAACATATCCTGCTCCCGAGCGGGATAACCTATGTGACGCTCACCCGGATGCGGGAGAACGTCCTCAAAGAGATGGCCCTCTCGTTCAATCCTGAGATCTACAGTCATCTCGATGAGGAGATCGCTTTCTACGACCTCTCAGAGATTTACTTCGATGCAAGCATCGTCCCTCCCGACTGGTACGGGGGAGGAAACATCATTGAGCGGT
>JAAYND010000310.1 GCA_012521035.1 Methanomicrobiales archaeon | reverse complement strand
CGTTTGGCGGCAGCAATCCGGGCGTTGTCGATCCCATACAGGCTCTTAAGGAGGATCATTGCGCCAGAGTGATTTTCGCATTTTATGCCCGTCGCAAAGAGGAGGGCCAGCACCATGTAGTACATGCTATAGTATGCCATCGATACGGTTTCCTCAAGCCGCCCGTTCTCGAACAGGATCTTTGCCGAGGCGAGGTAACTTTCCGACTTTTTCCGGTATGCCTCCTGGACCTGAACGCTGGGCTCAACAATCTGGATCTTTCCCTCATGATGGAGTTTATTCAAAAAACCCTGTTTTCTCATAAAATCGCTCGACTCCTTTCACGATGACATGGTTCTTTACGATCTCCTGGATCAATAGATTCTCCGGGTCCCAGAGCCCGATCTTCACGCTGAGCTTTGAATGGCACCGCTCCAGATCCCGTTTCGTCTCCCTATCCTCCGTCTCGATATAGAGATCGATATCGCTCTTTTTATCTGCGGTCCCCTTCGCATAACTGCCGAAGATTACGGCGAGCGGGAAATCCTCTCGCTCCTGAACCGCCTTGATGATGGATCGCAGATGTGGGGCCTCCTGTATCAGGTTTTCGAGCGCGTACCATTCTGCCACATAGACGTGCACCCGTGCTTCAAGGGTTTTCTTCAGGAAATAGGTCTTGTTCTTCCCCTCCATCCTGAAGTCGACGATATTTCCATCTAATAGGCCCTTGAGTTTCCGGAGCACAGTGGTATGCGAGAGGCCCAGATCCTGTGCAAGTTTGCGGGGATGAGAGTCGCTCCTGAGCAGGAGAGCAACGATCTGAATGGACACATCCTGTTCCACATGGTTCATATTTGAACCAATGGGTGAAAAAGGTTCTGGAGCAACGATATGCCAGCCTCCGGGACATCCTCTGTCCCCGGGGTGTCTGATATCCGGTGTTGAGGGGATACTCTGGTTCGTGGAGGATTGCAACGCCACGAGTTCGTCGCACTCCTCCATCGCGTTCCACTCCCGGACCAACCAGGCGTAGCATCCTTCGCAGATATCCGCCTCCTGCAACCGATACACCGCCTTTCCCATCCCGTAGACGTCGCACCGGCCGAGTTCAACCTTCGTCCGGGTAAACGTCCGGTGGTCGAGGACCCCGGGGAGCGACTGCACCTTTGCCGGCCGCTTTGCCGTGATAAGACAGTCGTAGCAGAGGTAGACCCCTCCACCGCCCCGCCTCACCGATGATGTCGGCCGGCGGCCGCAGAGGTGGCAGGGCTCGTCCTTTGCCGCCGGGAGAGGGATGTAGTCGGCGGGGTTGACCGCAGTTGCCATCATTCTGCTGAAAATCGCTGTCATTGCCGTCACTCGTCGGGTCGTCATCCAGCCAGACTGAGGTTCCTCCGCTTCGCCACTTCAACCCCGCGAGATAAAAGTGCAGATATGAACGCGATATGAACGCGTTCATAATGTCACTTCATCGTTATGAACGCGTTCATAACTATGTACACACGTTCATACCTCAGGTTCTCTCCAGACATAGCGAGTTCCTCGTCGTACTCCGATCTGCTCAAACCGGGGATACTTCCCGGCAATCCGGCGAAGCAGACGGGTTGCCTGCGGTCCACTGATGCGGCAGAGGTCAGCAGCTTCCGATCGCCGGATCGACCCGTGCTCCCGAACGTACCCGATAACCATCTGTTCCTGCTGGAGAGGCTCGAATCCTTTAGCCCTGACGTATTCAGCCTCCATATGGAACCGCCGGTACACTGATGTGGAAAGGTGGTAGACGCGTCCCCGGCCTTCCCCCCGCCCCTCCACGAGGCCACGCTCATGCAACCGCTCCAGCACGCGTCGGGCCGCTGTCTGGTTCTTCTGAATCAGGCCTGCGGCGGCACGGGCCGTGATGCGCCGGTCAAAGAATAGCGCATTCATGATGAGCAATTCGTCAAGCGAGAGCGACTTGCCGTCTCGGTCCTGCTCGAAGACAAATGCCGCGAAATTCAGGGACGACTCTCCTCCCGGCAGTTCGACCCTGACCGTCTCACCATCACTGGCATGATAATCCGGTGGAGGTCGCCCGTACCTGAGTTGTCCCATGTAGATCTTATCGACACCACGACCGGTCTGCTCGGTGATGCCTACCCGCTTAAACGCCTCTGCGAGACGGGGATTCCTGGGTTTCGGTTCGTGGACAAGAATGTTGTCCGCCGTAATCCCTTCTAGGAACCCACCGGGGTTGGTGATGTAGAGGTGGTCGTGGTGCCACTGGATATACACGGCATCCGGCCGGGAATAATCCCGATGAAGCACCGCATTATTGACTGCCTCGCGGAAAGCCTCAAGCGAATAGTCCGGGATCGGTACCCTGAACAGTCCGACAAGGACTTCTCGCTCTTCATTCCTGGCTAAAAACCGTGACCCGACCTCCTGTATTATTCGGATGAGCGGAAAATGAAACGTGTCGTTGACCCGCACGTTGCCCTGATCATCAAGCACCTGAAAGTGGACCTCGTGGGTTGGGAGTTGTTCGCGGAGAACCGACTCCCTCCCAAGCAGAAGCAGTCCGGCAATCGTCGGCACTAATTGGCCGTTCTTCGTCTCCACTAGCCGCAGGGCTTTTGCGAGTTCCTCATTTGGAAGATCGAGAAGGCTTCGATCACCTCCGGGTTGGGTCACCGTCTGCCGCAGGCGCTCAAACTCAAGAGGGTCGAGACACTCAAAGGAGAGATGCCCCAGAGGTTGAGCCGTAAAATCAAACAGCCCGAGATCGATCCGGCGTGACCGCTGATCCCGGGGATAAAAGGGAGCCGATGCAGGTTTCCCATCCCCTCCGATGACCCGCCGGAGCGCTTTCCCCTGTGCGGTCGCACAGACCTCCGGGTACGGCTCGACCTCAATGACAATGACTTCGCCATTTGAGTGATCGGCGACCGAAACACGCGCGAGGATGTTCGGAACCGTATTGTGGAAGATCGCAGACCTTACCTTCATCGGATCGGTAACCCTGCCATGCCGGTGATGTGCGCCGGTCACCCGCCCGTCATCCTCGACACCGATGAGGATGGTGCCCCCGTCGGTGTTTGCCATGGCAACGACTTCTTCATAAATTTCTTTGTCTGAAAACGCCCGCCTATCTGATTTGAACTCCACATCGAGCCGTTCACCTTTTGCGATGAGTCCTTGCAATCCGCTCAGATCCATTCCTTCGATGCCTCCAGTATCGCATTCGCCCTGATGTGATAGCGCTCAACCCGGACCAGGGGTTCCCACCCGGGCCTCGATTGGTCCCGGGGAGAATGGGGCGGTAACGGTGGTATCAGGCACAATTTTTGAGATCTTCTCTCCCGGTTCCATGTAACAGCACCCACAGACACCGCCCTTCACACGAGAAGAACACGGTATATCCAGTATAAGTGATACATGAGATTCAAGCAAAAGCGTTACCATTCTCAACGGCGGATAATATGGCACTGTTTTACGATCAGATAATTTTCGGGCTTTGATCTGCCCTGAGGCGGCACCTTTCTGCGATTCACAGCTCACAAATCCCGCAGCCCCTCCATTAAGAGGAGAGAGATCACATCACCCCCGCCCGCCCGTTCCACTCCCGGACCATTCTTGCATAACACCCTTCACAGGTCTTCACGTGCGGTCTCCCGCGATCGATACACCGCTTTCCCATGGTCACGGATATCGCACCGGCCGGGCTCGACCTCCACCTGCTCGAACTCGTGGCGATCGGGTATGTTGGCCGGGGGGTGATCCCGGAGTGTTTTCTCCCGGGCTCCCGTCATTCCGATTCTTAACCCGGAGAAACTCCCGGTGGTCGAGGGTTCCCGATAGAGGTTTTTGCATCATGGGCCCTCGTCTCACATCACTTTTCAGCGCCTTACAGCCGGCGATGTCACCCAAAGGGCGGTTATATGATGTTTTATTGAAGTTTCCGCCCCGTAATGTTGGTATCCGGGGATCGGTTCCGGCATTCTGGGTTTCACACACACACATGCACACACACAACGGAGCCGGAACCGGTGACTGTGGGTATGTTCTGCTGTACTTCAGTACTAAGAGGGAGACGCCTCTCTCTATCTGTACAAACATCGGCCAATT
>JAAYND010000062.1 GCA_012521035.1 Methanomicrobiales archaeon | reverse complement strand
GGGGGGCGTTCCGTCATGTTTAACATCGGGAAGATTCTTACCCGGATTGAAGTGGAGGTGTGGATCGGTGGTGAAGGTTACCATTGACAGACCCGGATGTATCAGCTGTGAATCCTGCTGGTTGATCTGTCCTGAGGTCTTCGAACAGAATCCCGACGATGAGCTCAGCGAGATCACCGAACAGTACCGGGTCAACGGCAACCCGGCGGAGGGGGAGGTGCCCGATGACCTTGCCGACTGCGCATGGGAGGCTGCGGATTCGTGTCCGGTAGCGGTCATCGAGGTGGAGGATTAAGACGTTATCAGGGAGCAGATCAGGTGGCCGGGGGCGGGTGGTCTGAAACCCGATCCCCGGGCATTCCTGTTTTATCGGGGGCGTATGCCCTCCTACCACGCCGGCGGAGCTCTTGCTATCATCGGGCGATCCCTGCGCCGAATGCCCGCGCGAGACTTCGACGGGACCTGCTTCCACCATCCGGCCGGCAAAACCTATATCCTCATGGACACAAAATAGGTCGCTATGGCAACATGTAGCGACTGCGCCCTCTACACGCCGAAGACCGCGACCGAGGGAGAGTGCAGTATCAACGGCCCGGTTCCCGCTGACCGGGACGCCGGGCGGTGCCCGTCCCGGACATTCCGGCCGCGAGGATAGTCTTATCATACGACCGGGCCGGCCAATCCCCCCGGTGCATGGCAAAGCCCCCCCTCGATCCAGAAGAGGCCCGGGGTTCCTGACTCGTTCACGACCAGCCAGCGCTACTACGAGAGATCAGCCCTCTCCCTGATTGAATCCGGCTAAAGCCGTTCCTCCTCTCACTTCGGGCAGGCCTTGATGCAGAGGCCGCACCGAAGCCCGCCGAGCACGTTGAACATATACTCGGCGCACTTTCTCCGGTGAATCACGCCATCGGCGGTGAACGCTTTAGCCGGGCAGGCCTCGACACACTTCATACAGTCCTTACAGTCCTCGTTTAAGAGAGGGAGCCGGGGCGATTCCGGTGCCCTGAGCGATGCATCCGTGACGATGGCGGTCATGCGGACACGGGGTCCGAACTCCTCCGTGATCAGGAGGTGGTTGATACCGTAGTTTCCAAGACCCGCGCAGTATGCTGCGTATTTGATGGACATATCTGCCATGAGCGTCTCGCGGTCCGCATACCAGTATCCGAACTCACTCCCCTCCGTGGGGACGATCGTGGCCCGGTAACCATCCTTCTCGATGAGTCGCGCCAGCCGGTACGCGATGACCCGGATCGTCGCCGTGCCGGCCATCAGCGTATTGGTATACTCAGCCCTTCCTTTCGGCAGGCTCTCGATCGAGCCCCGGGGGACTGCCACGCCGAGTACTATCACCGAGCGCGCATTCTCCATGATGTCTCGGGGGTCGTTGCCTGTGTACTCCGGGTTCTGGAAATGACGCACATCGGCCACTCCAAAGAGATCTGCGCCCATATCGAGGGCAACCTCTCGCAACTGGTCTGTGTATGGATCTTCACGCATTCTGGTATCCTCTCTGGAATCTATGAGCGGTTTTGAGGTGAACGATATACAATTGTCCACTCGTTGCTTCAACGTGGGCGGCGGTTTTATATATAGTTGCGGCATTCACACGGCCTTCGATCTCCGGAATAGCGTCTATTTCCTCGTTATCGCCGGTGATGAGGATGACATCGTTTGCAGAAACCGGTGCGGTACACCAGCACCGCAGGACGCGAATCTTTTCTCTTCCGGAGAAGAGATCTCTCTCGATGGATGACGACATAGAAAAGATGCGGGAGCATGTCAGGGCGGCACTCCCCGGTTCAGGTTCTCATGGGTTTGACCACACCGCAAGGGTTGTACGCCTCTGTGAAGCGATCGGCGCCCACGAAGGTGCGGATATGGCTATCCTCATCCCGGCCGCCCTCTTCCACGACATAGCGCGCCCCCTCGAGGAGGAGACGGGCGTTCCTCACGAAGAAGCCGGGGCGCAGATGGCGGAGACATACCTCCGGTCCATCCACTACCCCGAGAACCGCATCCCCGGCATCATCCACGCCATCCGCGCTCACCGGTACAGAGCGAGTACCGCCCCCGGGACCCTGGAGGCCCGGGTGCTCTCTGATGCGGATAACCTGGATGCTATGGGCGCGGTCGGTATCGCAAGGACACTCCTGCAGGCCGGGGAGCAGGGCGGCGGCATCCCGGACGCGGTCGATCATATCCAGTCAAAACTCCTCAACCTCAGGGGCCGCATGTACACAGAGACCGCCCGGCACATCGCCGGGGAGAGACACGCCTTCCTCATCGCGTTTCTTGCAGCCCTGGATGGCGAGATGCATCCATGACCCGGGGGATCCTATGGCGAGATCCCGGCAGGATCCGAGCAGAGCTTCAGCCCGACGATCCCCGATACGATCAGGAATATGCAGAGGAGACGGGCGACGCTCCGCGACTCACCGAAGAGGATGATCCCGGCTATAGCCGTCCCTATCGCTCCGATCCCCGTCCAGACAGCATACGCAGTCCCGAGCGGGAGATGTGAGAGGGAGCGTGAGAGGAGGTAGATACTCCCGGCCATAACGGTGAGGGTCGCTACAGATGGCCCGACCTTCGTGAACCCATCGGTATACTTCAACCCGATCGCCCAGCCGGTCTCCAGGAGTCCGGCGAAGAACAGGGTTATCCAGGCAATTTCCCGCACGAGTAGATCCTCAGTATCGGCTTGAAAAAAGGTGTTATCGGCCGCATCAGAGTGCAGGCCTGCTCTTCAGCGCCTCGACGAGGAGCCGGATCCCGGCCTCGATATCGCCGGTATCGACCACCTCGACGGGGGAGTGGATGTAGCGGGCGGCTATCGCGAACGGGATGCTCGGTATACCGCCCCGCTCGAGGTGGATGATGGTCGCATCGGTGTTTCCGCCGGTCCCGACCTCGAGCTGGTAGGGGATAGCGTTCTTCTCTGCGGTCTCCCGGAGCCACGTAGCCACCCGCAGATCGGCCATGAGACCGCGCCCGCTCGCGCTGACGAGCTCGATGACCGGGCCCTTACCCATCTCGACGCTCGCATCCTTCTTCTCGATACCGGGGTGGTCGCCGGGGATGGTGACATCGGTCGCGATCGCACAATCGGGGTTCAGGGTATAGGCGCTCACCTTCGCACCCTTGAGCCCCAGCTCCTCCTGGACCGTGAAGACGCCGTATATCGTGTGGGGAGACTTTGCCTGCTGGAGTGTCCGGATGAGCATCGCAACACCGACCCGGTTGTCGAGCGCCTTTCCGGTCACGCGGTTGCCGGCAAGTTCCGTCAACTCCCGGTCGATGGTGATCGGGGTGCCGATCTCGATGCCGAGCTCCTCTACCTCCTCAGCGGAGGTTGCCCCCACATCGATGAACATCCCCTCGATCTTGATCTCCTTCTTGCGCTCCTCTTCCTTCATGACGTGGGGGGGCTTTGCGCCGATGACCCCCATGACCGGCCCCTTCTTCCCGTGCAGAACCACACGCTGGCAGTAGAGCACCGGCCCGAACCATCCCCCGAGGGTGACGACACGGATGAACCCCTTCTCATCGATATACTGGACCATCAGGCCGATCTCGTCCATGTGAGCGGCGAACATGATCGAAAAATCGTCACCGCGCTTTGTGGCGATCAGGTTGCCCATCACATCCTCGGTGATCTCGTCGACCGAGCCTGCGAGCTCCTCCCTGATGATATCCCTTATGTTTCCTTCCCTGCTTGAGACGCCGTGGGCGTCCGATAACTTCCTGAGTAACTCTTTTACCATAACTCTCACTCCACAAGTGCCGCGAGTCTCCGGACAGCCCGGGAGAGGTTCTCCCGGGACGTCGCGTAGCTCAACCGGGCATAATCAGGTGCATTTGAGCCGAACGCTTCGCCCGGCACGATGATGATGCCCTCTTCGATGGCCTTCTGTATAAGGTTTCTTCCCAGGGGTACAAAGGCATAGAATGCACCCTCTGGCCGGGGGAACTCAAGACCGATCTCTGAGAGACCGGAGTAGAGGAGATCCCTTCTCGCGCGGTACTCCTCCCGCATCTCTGCAACCGGCCCCTGATCCCCGGTGTATGCTGCAAGTGCCGCATACTGTGATATCGATGTTGCACATGCCTGGGCATACTGGTGCACCTTGAGGCACTCCGGGATGTAGCCCTCAGGCGCGGCCATATACCCGAGCCGCCAGCCGGTCATGGCGTAAGTCTTGCTCGCGGCGTTGATGGTGATGACGTCATCGCCGTAGTGTGCCGCACTGAAGTGCTTTTTTTCGTAGACAAAGTGCTCGTAGACCTCGTCGGAGACGATGGTGACGCCCCGGTCGTTGCCATACTCCACGAGGGCGCGGATCGACTCCTCGCTCTCGACGGCACCGGTAGGGTTTGTCGGCGAGTTCAGGACGAATAGCCGCGCCCCGTCCATCTGCTCCTTCGCCCGTTCGATATCGATATGGAGGGTATCATCGAGAACCACCCCCTCCGGCCGCCCCCCGGCAAACGTCGCCAGGGCAGCGTAGGAGACAAAACCCGGATCGGTTATGAGGACGCGGTCGCCTGGATCCACGAGCGCCTCCATGACGAGGTGGAGCGCCTCGCTCCCGCCCGCCGTGACGAGGATCTGCTCTGGATTGAAGGCAAGGTTGTTCTCCCGTTCAAACTTTGCGCATATCGCCTCCCGCAGTTCCGGTATCCCGGCGTTCGGGGTGTAACCGGTCTTGCCGGCCCGGATAGCGGCGATAGCGGCCTCCTTGATGTGGTCGGGCGTATCAAAATCGGGCTGCCCGATACCGAGGTTGATCGCATCCGGTCCTCCGGCATCGAAGAGCTTCCTGATACCCGACATCCCCACCGCCCGGACACGGGCGGCATACCTCTGCTCGCTCATAATTCACCTCACTCAATATTCGCATGCCGGCACTGGAGATCCTCAGGCCTGCACCGGGTGATCTCCATAAGCCGGGATATGATAGCATCTGCAAAGACCATGGCGGTCGTCTCGAAGATCGTCCCGAGCGGCGCAAATGACTTATGCTCCCCCATCATCTGCCTGATCTCAAACTCCGCCGACTCATCGGCCACCCTGTCACGCTGGCTCTCGATGATGACGATGCAGTCAGCGATCCGGCCGATCCTCGAGTCCTTCTTCGAGGTGATGAGGCAGATCCGCCCGCCGATCTCCTTTGCGGTCTCTGAGATATCCGCAACCGTCTTTGTCGCGCCGGATCCGGAGAAGACGACAATGACATCTCCTGGCTTCATGGCCGGGGTCACCGTCTCCCCGACGACAAACGCCGAGAGACCAAGGTGCATCAGCCGCATGGCGAATGATTTTGCTACCAGTCCAGAGCGCCCGGCGCCCATGGTGTAGATGCGTTTCGCATTCAGGATCTCGTCTATCAGCGCATCGATCTGATCGTCAGAGATCACATCCGCGATGACCCTGATCCTGGTCGCCATCAGCCGCATCATATTCTTAACCGGGTGATACGTCATCGTAGTTCCTCTGTTACGTTTCACGAGCAGATACATTAGAATATCTCTGATGTCGAGTTGTGAGGGTGGTTTCTCGTTCGTCCGGAGCCGCCGGCCGCCTCTCCGGAGGCCTCACTTCCCTCTCCTGCTACCCCACCCGAGGCGGAACGGCATAGGGCTTGCAGCGAGGGGGAATGTTCCTTCAGCAGCCCGCCTGATATCCTCGACCGAGTAAAACGCCTTCGGGGTAAACTCATGGATAGCGTTCTCCACGTCTTTTATGTTTTTCCTCTTGATCACCGAGAAGATGACCTTACCCGGGCCCTGCCTTCCCTGTGCGTCAAGGACAGTCACCCCATAGCCGGCAGCACGGAGGTAATCGATGAGATTGGTTGCATCCCGCTGGGTGATGACCCGGATCAGGGCGAGCCCCATCGCCAGCCGCTCCTCAACGAGCATCCCGACGTAGTTCCCCATACCAAACCCGGCCGCGTAGGCGAGGTAGTTCAGCGGGTTTGTGAGGTTCTGGAAGATCTGGCCGATGGCGATGATCCATATGAAGACCTCGACGAACCCGAGGATCGGGGCGATCATCTTCATCCCCCGCGCCACGAAGATGATCCGCATCGTCCCGATGGTGACGTCGCAGATCCGCGCGAAGAAGATGAATATCGGGACTACTACCAGGGAAGCGATCTCCGGGTCAATACCCGGGACGATGCCGAGCATGTAATCATATTTGACGAGCAGGCTTCATAATTATATCCAATATAATATATTCCCTGAACGAAAATCCACAAAAAAGCGGCTCGGGGGATATCATTTGTGAAGAAGTGTGCAATCCGGTGTGGCAGGGCGCGGATGATTTGGGT
>JAAYND010000061.1 GCA_012521035.1 Methanomicrobiales archaeon | reverse complement strand
CTGATCGCGCTTGTCGCAACCGATCTCGCCGAGGCGCTCATCCTCCCCGGCCTCGTCGTCGGGATATCCGAACTCATGGCGGTCTCCGAGGTCTACATAGCAAAAGAGGGTCTCCGGAAACCTCCTGCAGAGCCCGCGTTCCGTATCGAGATAATGGATAGCGCACCCGGCATCCTCGCCCTGATCCTCGTCGCATACGGGATCGTCCTCTCCGGGTTCACCGGCGGTGTGGTCGCCGCAGTCGGTGCGGTCTTCTACTTCATGTGCCGGGACCACGCCGAACAGTTTGAGCTGATCGAGACCGTGAGCGGCTACGCATGGGCGATCTGGATAGGGGCGTTCTTCGTCTTCATGTTCCTCCCCGAATACTGGCTCTTCGGGGTCATGATGGCAGGAGGCGCAATCCTCATCAAAGTGATGGCGAAGATGTCCCTCGTCGGGACCATGCGAGGTGGTTCCAATGTTTAATCTACCCACAGAGAGCATCGGCGGACGGGAACTCTTCGTACTGGAGTTCGGCGACATCGTCAACTACTTCAGTCCCTACACCGCAGCGCTCTTCGCCTTCGCCCTCATCTTCACGGCTCTTGCCATCGTGAGCCGGCCCGAGCGCCAGGTGGACATAGCGTTTGGTGGTGACGCCTACTACGCGAAGGAAGTCGATGTTGACCTGCTGAGGTTCCAGCGCTTCATGGCGATCGCCTGTGGTCTTGCCACGCTCGGGGCGATGGTGAGCGGGGATGTCTTTAACTTCACGCTCTTTGCATCGCTTGTGGGGATCACAAACATCGGCATCGTCGCGGCATACCGGAACCGGCATGTCTTAAACGCCGCGTTCCAGTACGGCATCGTCGCGATGCTCGCCACCGTCCCACTCTTTGGAGGAGCGGCGATCATCCTCTCCAGCACCGGGACACTGAGCATGTGGGAGCTCTTCACCGATGGAGTGGTGGTCCCGATCATCGCGAAGGTCTTCCTGGTCATCGGCGTCATGGGGGAGGGCATGGCACCGTTCTACGTGGCCAAGGCTGAGATTACGAGAGCGCAGGGAGCTCCGTTCATCCTGATGGTCCATGTCAGTTCGCTCCTCCTCTTCCTGCGCGTTATAGAGATTGCCATATCGATGTGATGGGGTATGAATAAACAGACAGCACTGATCACCGGACTTGTGGCGGGCGGCATCTCCGTCGTCGCCTGGCTTCTTGCGGCGGGCGGCTACCTCCTGGTCTGGGTAGCGGAACTCCTTACAATCATTACGTTCCCCGTCTTCGTCATATTCATTGCACTGTGGTGGAACGCAAAACCCGGAGATGAGGACATCCCGTTCATAGGATACTGATATGATCCCGTACCTGCTCTTTGCAACCTTCATCGGCCTGCTCTTCCACGGCATCCACAGGAAAGTCATAGCCCGAATCCAGGGACGGCCCGGGCCGCCGATCTGGCAGGAGATCCTTCATACACTGAAGTTCTCCTTCAAAGAGACCTGGATACCGAAGACCGCCAGTCAGATCCTCTTTGTTGCAGTCGTTTTTGTAGCGATTGGCATCTGGAGTGGAGCTCTCTACGTCCTCCTCTCCGGAGGGAGTCTCCTTCTCCTCTTCGGGGTCTACCTCCTCCATAAGATCGTGGAGCATGGGATGGGGCTCTCATCAGGCTCCCCGTACGGGAAGTTTGGAGCCATCCGTTCGGTCATATCGGCAGCATCGGAGCTGCCGCTCTTCGTCACCGTTATTGCGATCTACCTCTTCACCCACTCGCTCTCGATCGCGGACATTGTGGCTTACCAGGAGGTCTACGGACCACTCCTCATAGCAGCCTTCCCGGCGGCCGTGGCGATGTACCTCATCATCCTCTCGAAGATGCACTACGGTCCGTTCTCGATCATCGAGGCGAAGGAGATCGTGAGCGGGAACATGACCGAGCATTTCGGTGTCTGGCGTGCCGGCCTCGAGGTCGGGTATGCCCTCAAGACCTACGTGCTCCTCTACGCATTCGTCCTCCTCTTCATCGGCCAGTTACCGCTGGCCCTGATGTTGCTCGTGATGCTCCTGGTTCTCATCTCGCTCTCGTTCGTCTGCGCGATCACCCCCATGCTCTCGCCCTACGACACCGTGACGGTGCAGAGCCTGGTGACCGGCGCCCTTGTCATCTATATCGTCATTCTGGTGGTGACCATGGGATGAATCTACTACGTCTTCTGCTCACGGTAGGAGCAGCCTTCTACGCGGTGTTATTCCTCGTCCAGGTCGTCCAGAACGGGAGCGTGGTCTACCAGGCCCTGGCAGGCATCATCCTGCTCGGCATTGTCACGGCCCTCACCTGGATGCGCGACGAGCTCACCCTGAAACGCTGCGAGATGGGGGTGCTCTGGGTGATGGTGCTCGGATTCCTTCTCTACGCAGTGGCACACTTCCTCGGGGTGATATCGTGAAGTACCTCTACGAAAAGGATCTCCGGCCGATGAAATTCACCATACTCACGAGCCAGAAACACGACGAAGCGGTCCGCGAGATCGCCCGGTACATCGGTACGACCGATGCAAAACTCCGCAGGACTATGATCAGGCGACTCGATATGTCCCTGCTTGAGAACCTCGGATCCCGATGGGAGATGGGGCAGCAGCACGGAGACGACAACGATCCGATAGCAGAAGAACTCGGGTGCGAACTCTTCACCCGGTTCATACCTCTCGTGGATACAGAGACGATGCAATCGATATACCATGAGACAAAGACGATGATAGAAGAGGGATCGACAACCGATGACGCGATCGCATGGGGTAAAGAGCAGATCCGGGAGGTGATCCTCGGATGAGCATCCTCCAGGATATCAAGAACGTCGTGCGCTCAAGATCGATCCACGTCGCCTACGTCGACGTAGGGTCATGCAACGGTTGCGACATCGAGGTGCTCGCCTGCCTCGCGCCGCGTTACGATATCGAACAGTATGGAATCTACGTTCACAACAACCCGAGAGAGGCCGACGTCCTCCTGGTCATCGGCTCCGTCACCCCCCAGTGGGTTGACAAACTCCGCGCCATCTGGGACAAGATCCCGGAACCAAAGGTGGCCGTTGCCATCGGGAACTGCCCGATATCGGGGTGCGTCTATAACAGGAGAGGCACCCTGACCAGCCCGCCAGCGGAGAAGTACATCCCTATCGCTGCCCAGGTGCCGGGCTGCCCGCCCCGCCCGACAGAGATACTGAATGCCATACTCTCGGTCGCCCCACTGATATTCAAGGACTACGAGGAGAAACAATCATGAAAAAGACCGTCGATGTATCCATACCGCTCGGGCCGGTGCATCCCTGCTGGAAAGAACCCGTCCGCCTCAAATGCGAGACAGCGGGTGAACGGGTGCTCAGGACCGAGCTTGAGCTCGGGTACATGAAGAAAGGGATCGAGCGGATCATGCGTGGCCGGCCCTGGCAGGAGGTTATGTTCCTCGCGGAGCGGGTCTGTGGTATCTGCTCGGTCGTCCATAACATGGTCTTCATCGAGACGATGGAGGAACTCAGCGAGATAGCGGTTCCGCCGCGAGCAGCATACCTTCGCGTCGTTGCAAACGAGATCGACCGTATAGCAAGCCACCTCATAGCAAACTTCTCCTACTGCTACACGATCGAGCATGAGACGCTCGCTATGTACCTCTTAAACACCCGGGAGACGGTGCTCGACAACCTTGAACGGCTCACCGGCTCCCGGATCAACACCGCTTACATGATCCCGGGCGGCGTCCGGTTCGACATCCTGCCGGAGGATGCCGCAACGGTGCTTGCCGATCTTGTGAAGGTGGAGGAGGAGATGAAGCGCTACGTCCGGATGTTTGAGACCGGACCACTGATCGCTCTCCGGAGCCGGGGGATCGGGGTCATGAGCAGGGAGGAGGCGATCCGCTCCCACACCGTCGGCCCCACGGCCCGTGCGAGCGGTGTCCCCGAGTGCGACCTTCGCCTCCGTCACCCGACCTACCAGGCGCTGGACTTTGAGCAGATAACCCGGACAGAGGGCGACAACTTCGCAAGGATCATGGTCAGGTTCCAGGAGATCTTCCAGAGCATCGACCTCGTCCGGAAGTGTCTCGATACCCTCCCTGATGGGCCTATCCGGGGCGGCGGTCATTGCAAGGCGGGCGAGGCCGCATACAGCGGCGAGGCCCCCCGGGGCGAACTGACCTACTACATAAAGACTGAC
Organism: Methanomicrobiales archaeon; assembly: GCA_012521035.1. Classification (GTDB taxonomy): domain Archaea; phylum Halobacteriota; class Methanomicrobia; order Methanomicrobiales; family Methanoculleaceae; genus Methanoculleus. Next base: position 1,421 of record JAAYND010000061.1, on the reverse strand, counting down.
GAGTACGGCAGGGTGGTCGATATCGCGATCCGGACGCCATCGATCATGAACATCGAGGCATGCGCCCACTCGATGATCAAAGGTGCCACATCGGTCGCCGATGTGACGTCGACCTTCATCAGCAGTGACCCCTGCGTCGCGTGCAACGAGAGGTGAAACGGAGGTTATGCGTTCGTTCATCTACTACATACGAGAATTTCTCCGGCCAGAGTGGCTGAAGAACTTCTTCTTTGCAAAGACCGCGCCCCTGGTCACCCCCTCGTACTTCAAGGATTATCCCACCCTGACCGACAAGGAATGCACGGGGTGCTTCAAATGCATGATGATCTGTCCGGCGCCCGGGGGCATTGAGGTTCTCCGCCGGAAGGATCAGTGGGTTCCGGAGATCTACCCCGGTCACTGTATCAGGTGCGGCCTCTGTGTCGAGGCCTGCGAGGAGGGCGTCCTCACGAGTGGACGGATACTCGATATCACCCGGCGCGACAGGACAGCCTTCCGATCGTGGTATCACCTTGAGGTCGATGATGCCCTCTGCATGCGGTGCGGGAACTGCTGTGTCTCCTGTCCGATCAACAAACAGGAAGACCCCCAACTCGGGTCAAGCGGGACATCGTCGAGCGATGAGGTGATCATGCGGATCGAGGGGGGCCGGGTGCGGATACTCCATGAGGAGAAATGCACAGGCTGCAAGACCTGCGAGACCCACTGCCCGAACGGCGCGATACGGGTCGCCCGTATGGTCGAAGGGGTACATGAGGAGGTAGAGGCATGAGGTTTCTGATGATCACCGGACGGACGGTGAACCAGGGCGTGACCGTCGAGAACAAGACTTCGTCCGGATACGCGGAGGAGACTTCAACCTGCTTCATGCATGAGCTTGACATGCTGGATCTCGGACTCAATGATGGGGATGCCATCCTGGTCACCGGACCCTGCGGGATGGTCGTCATGCGGGCGACTGTATCTCGCGAGGTAGAGATGGGCACCGTCTTCGTCCCTTACGGGCCGTATGCGAACCACATCATCGATGCCGGCACTCACTCTACCGGTATGCCAGACTTCAAGTCCCACGCGATAGAGATCGAACCTACGGATGAGAAGCCAAAGGGGGTTCATAAACTGATGGAAGACCTGGGAGGGCTTGCCTATGATCGTTAAAGACGTGGTCTGCCCCTTCTGCGGGTGCCTCTGTGATGATATCGAGGTAGAGGTGGAGGGGGACCGGGTGATCTCCGTCTGCAACGCCTGCGAGCTCGGTACAACGAAGCTCATGGGCGAAGAGAGGATGAAAAAACCGATCCTGCGTGACGGAGATGTATGGAAAGAGATCACCTATGATGAGGCGATAGATCGTGCCGCAGATATACTCACCTCGGCCGAGCGTCCGCTCCTCTACGGATGGAGCGGCACCCACGGGGAGG
>JAAYND010000060.1 GCA_012521035.1 Methanomicrobiales archaeon | reverse complement strand
GTAACAAAGAGGTCGCGGAACGAGGTGCTCCAGCGCTCCCCGAACTCCGTACACCCGATTCCGATTACTGCTACGTCTCTCATCTCTGCATCACGATCTTTCCTTTGTGTTTGGCATACAGTGCGTAGTCGAGGTAGATCGGGTTCGCGAGGAGCTGCTCGACGGTCGGCGCCGCCGCCCGATCGAACACCCCGGACTCGATCAGATCGGTGACGGTGATATCGAAGGCATCGCTCCCGGCCCCCGATCCGAACGATGTCACGAATATCCGCTCACCCGGCTTTGCGACATCGAGCGTCGCGGCAAGCCCGATCATCGACGACCCCGAGTAGGTGTTGCCGAGTCTCGGGACGGCGAGACCGGGTTTGATCTGTTCTTCGGTGAACCCGAGGGTCTTTGCCACCCGCTGCGGGAACTTGGCGTTCGGCTGGTGGAATATCGCGTAGTCGTAGTCCTTCGGGCCTGTGCCCATCCGCTCAAACATCTGCCTGGCCGCACCCTCGACGTGCTTGAAGTAGCCCGGATCGCCGGTGAACCTGCCGCCGTGCCGGGGATAGTTCTGGCCTTCGCGCCGCCAGAAATCCGGCGTGTCGGTGGTGTAGGAGCAGGTCTCGTTGATGTCAGCGATGGTGTCTCCCTCTCCGATGACAAACGCTGCCCCGCCGGCGGCCGCCGTGTACTCGAGCGCGTCGCCAGGGGCGCCCTGCGCCACGTCGGCACCGATAGCGATCCCGAGCGGGATCATGCCGCTCTTGACGAGCCCCATGCAGGTCTGGAGACCCGCGGTCCCGGCCTTGCACGCGAACTCGTAGTCGGCAGCGGTCATGTTGGGTGTCGCCCCGATCGCCTCGCCGACCGTACATGCGGTGGGCTTGACAGCGTAGGGGTGCGACTCGCTCCCCACGTAGATTGCGCCGATAGCCTCAGGATCGATCGCTCTTCGCAGAAGAGCGGCACGGGCCGCCTCGACCGATATCGTTGCGGTGTCTTCGTCGAGGTCGGGGACGGATTTCTCAAATACCCCAAGACCCCTCGTGATGTCCGATGCGTTGCCGCCCCATACCCGCGCGATCTCCGGGATCTTTATCCGGTGTCGCGGTATGTAGACGCCGTATGAGTAAATGCCTACCATAGTTTTCCTCGTAGAGTGCTGATGATCGTCTCGACATCCATCTCCGTGCAGAGAATCGTGATCCGGTCGCGTTCTGCAAGTCCTGGTATCAGGGGATGCACCTCCTCCGGCGTTATGCCCTGCAATACGACGCAGCGCGGTTTGAAGGGCGTGACCCGGATCGCAACCATCGGTGACTTCCCCGTCGATACGTCGGTGAAGATGAGGGCACGCTCCGTGCTCCAGCCGTATATGCGGTTGAACTCGCTCGAAGAGAGCTGAAGTATCGCATTGAGGCTGTTGATCACCGTATACCCGTATATGGTCTGGTCCATCGAGCCACAGAGTGTGGCCGCATCGATGGTCCCTGCAAAGTCAGGGAGACCGACGGGGGATGCATACTCGTGGATGTCGTAGATGACATCATCGTCAAATTCGCTGTACAGGATTTTTGCAAACTTTTTGATGAACCGGCCACCGTTATCCTCGTCG
>JAAYND010000059.1 GCA_012521035.1 Methanomicrobiales archaeon | reverse complement strand
CGTTCTCAGACGTGAAGGGGTTCATCGAGATCAGCCGGGGATGCCCGTTTGGATGCGGTTACTGCCAGACGCCGCGCCTCTTCGGCCGGCACATGCGCCACCGCTCGATCGACGAGATCAGCCGGTACGCTGCGCGGTTCCGCGATATCCGGTTCGTCACCCCGAACGCCCTCGCCTACGGCTCCGATGGGGTCCATATCCGGCTCGACCGGATCGAGCGGCTCCTCAGAAGCCTCAACGGCCGGGTCTACTTCGGCACATTCCCGGGAGAGGTCCGGCCAGAGTTCATATCGCAGCAGTCCATCGACCTCATACTCGACCACTGCGCAAACACCCGCCTGCACTTCGGCGCCCAGTCCGGCAGTGACCGGGTGCTCCGCCACCTGCGCCGGGGGCACACCGTGGAGGACGTCGTCCGGGCCGTCGACCTCTGCCGGGAGAACGGGCTCACTCCGGTCGTCGATTTCATATTCGGCCTGCCGTTTGAGACCGACGACGATCAGCGTGAGACGCTCGACCTCATCAGATCCGTCACCCGCGCCGGCAGGGCCCACATCCACTACTTCATGCCGCTCCCCGGCACCCCGCTCCAGGATAGCCGGCCACGCGGCCTCCTTCCAGAGACCGAGAAAGTTCTCGGAAGACTGGCGCTCGGTGGCAGGATAACCGGTTCGTGGATGGAACATGAGATAAGGTTTTTTAGACACAGTCCTCATCTATAGAGCATGACGGATGTGCTACTCTTAGCAGATCTGCACGGTAACTACGGAAAGCTTGAGGCTTTTCTCGGCTACGACTACGATGCAGTCATCATTGCAGGCGACATCACCAACTTTGGTCCTCTTGAGCCTGTAGATTCAGTACTCTCCCGTTTTGAGGTACCGTGTTTCGCAATCCCCGGCAACTGCGATCCCCGCGAGATCGTCGATGTGCTCGAGCGCTCTGATGCGGTCTGTCTGCACAACGCGTGGATCTCTCTTGGCAACCTGACGATCGCAGGGCTCGGCGGTTCAAATGAGACCCCCTTCGGCACGCCGTTTGAGTTAACAGAGGAGGAGATCGATAGAGAGCTCACCCGGATCGTCAAATACATGGGCAAAAACGTCCACAATGTCCTGCTCAGTCACGCTCCACCGTACGAAGTCCTGGACGACGTCAACGGGAACAACGTCGGGAGCAAGAGCATCAGAAAGCACATGACCCAATTTGACCTGGTCTGTTGCGGCCACATACACGAGGCCCGGGGCATCGCTGAGGCCGACGGCGTCACCGTCGTCAACCCCGGTTCGGCGTCAGAGGGCTACGGCGCCATCATCCGCTTCGGAAACGAGCCAAAAGATATCAAGATCGACCTGATAAAGGTTTAAAGACAGGAACGAACCGATTCCCCGATGGGGGATCGGTCCAATCGACCATCCCCGTATACATCATCTCTTCTGGTGAGATCCCCGGACGATGAGCCTTCACTCGTGCGGGTTTTTGTCGAGCAGCATCTCGAGGTACGACGTATAGATCGGCGGCCCATCCACGCCCAGATCTTCTGCGATCGCCCCTATCCGGCGGGCGGCGTCCTCTTCGCCTTCTTCGGTCAGGATCTCAATCTCAGCGAACGTCCCGAGCCCCTCGATATCGTCGAGCGTGATCGTCACGTCCCCGATCTCGTAAAACTCCCTGACCTTTATGACCTCGGCGCTGCGCAGAAAGCCGGCGCGGGAGAGGATCGCCTCAAGCGTCTCGCCCGAGGCCACCTTCAGGTTGAACTCCTCGCGGGCCTTTGCGCTCCCGACGCGGATCTTCGGCCCTTTGTACGTCAGGGTGACCCCGGTATCGTCGTACCTGACCCGGAGCGCCTCATCGGTCTTCCCGTAATCGCGGTGCGGGGCGTTATAGTAGACATCTCGTTCCTGCCGCCGTCCTGCCGGCTTCACACCCTGCTGCCCGATCCGGGCTCGGAGTTCCTCAGGATCCGGAACCGCGAACTTTGCCTCTACCTCAAGCATGCGACCTTTCACTGCGCGGTCCCGGCCGGGTCCGACATCTTCTGCTGGATCAGGTCTCTCTGTCTCTTTGCAGCAGCGAGGAGGGTATCATCCCCCATATGTTCGGCGGATACGATCGCCTGTCGGGTCAGGATAAGGGCCGTATCGTAATCCTCACGGTTGTAGAACCGGAGCGCCAGTTCCAGGTTTAAGTCTGCGGCCTTCTCGTAGTCCTGCGCGTTGAAATGGTGGCCGGCAAGCGAGAGGAGGGCGTGGAGCCGCACAGGAATGAGATGCATGGACTGTTCAAAACACTCCACGGCCATGGCGTTGAGGGCCATCTTTGTATCGGCAGAGAGTCTCTTCAGGCTGTACTCCTGCAGGAAGTGGTGAGCGAAGGCGTACCCCCCTCCCGGGAGCCTGATGAATATGGGGCTCTCCTGCAGGTTATCCGTTATCGGTACCAGGGCCGGCCCCGGACTGCTGAGCATGCAGGCCATGACCGGTACCGGGAACGGGGGGTTCAGCACGGAGAGCATCTCCGCCCACGCCTGCCAGATCTCCGGGAGTGCATCAAAGGCGATCTCTGCCGGATCCCACTCCCCGGCCAGCAGTTCCTCCAGGACCTCCGGGGTGGGTGCGAGGCCCCGGACGCGCAGGGCATTGAAACAGGCCATAAGACTGAACGGGTCGCCGGCGGTCTCCTCGAGGAATGCCGCGGCCGTATCGTCAGGAGAGAGACCGAACCGCTTCATGCCCATCTCCTGGATCTCATGGCCCTGCATCCTGGAGAGGTGCACGACCGGAACATCCCATTCATCGGTCATCTCATACCCCCCTCCGTCCTGGCAGGTGAAGGCCAGGAGGACGCCGGGCGGGAGGTCGTGGATGATATCCTTCAGGAGGCGCCGATCGGGGCGCGATGCGAGGTGTGCATCATCCAGGAGAACAACGGCGATGCGGCCCGAATCCGCCATCAGGCTTCCGAGCGCCTGCAGGAGCTCCCAGAACCCCTCGCGCACACGGTCATACTCGACCTCAGGCGCCTGAGCAAATACACCTATTATCTCCTCTCCGGTCTTTGGGAGCAGTCCGACCGGCTCCACCGGGGCGGCGTACTTCTCAAGCAGATCGTTGGCATACCGGGCAGCCTCTTTCACGTACTCGATCCCGAAGGGGCTTCGGAACCAGCCCGATACGGCATGTAACTGCAGGTCATAGAGTAGTTTGCGAAACGCAGAGAATATCATCCTCGGCGGCTCGAAGATCTCCGCCCTGATGACGAGAGACCTGGAGCCGCCGGGGCGGTCCTGAAGGTCATACGCAAGCCAGTTTAAGAGAGAACTCTTCCCGATGCCGGGCGGTCCAGATATCATCACCGCCTGCCCATGCTCCTCTGCCCGGGGGAGAAGGGACCGGAGGCGTTCACGCTCCTCGTACCGACCACAAAACTCCTCAGGGGGGCAGGGAGCATACGATATGTTCCCTGTCCTCCGCTGTATCTGATTCATATTCTTGTCCATTCACCATCGAACTCGATTATATTTAAGATCTGGGCAGAATGTGAACCCGCTCCCGATCCTGCGGCGGGAGAGGTGGTGCGGTGCCGGTATACCGATCCGGTGGATGAACGTCTCTCCTGCCATGAGCCCGCTCATGTTGCCGGCACTCCCGCAGGGATAAATACCAATCCATCCAACCTGAATAGAACAACGAGCGCAGGTATGCGATCGAGAGGTGCATGGGTATGCACCGGGCGCAGATCCTGCTCTCCCGGGTGAATGGAATGGCACTTCAGAAAGGAGATTTTATCAGTCTCAGATACACCGGTCGTGCCGGTGCGAACATATTTGACACCACAGACGAGGAAGACGCAAAGGAGGGGGGCATCCACAATCCACAGGCGAAGTACGGTCCGGCCACCGTCCGTCTGGGAAGCCACCATGTCATCCTCGGCTTTGAGGATGAACTGATCGGAAAAGAGGTCGGCGATGAGGGAGCGGTCGAGGTCCCGCCTGAGAAGGCGTTTGGGGCACACGACAAGAAGCACGTGAAGTCTTTCTCGACCGCAAAGTTCTCCAAAAAACCGGAGCGCGGTATGGAGGTGAAGGTCGACGGTAACGAGGGTACAGTCGTCGACGTCATCGGAAAGCGCGCGGTCGTCGACTTCAACCATCCGCTCGCCGGAATGACCCTGCAGTACTCCTACAAGATCCTCGGTAAGGTTGAGGATCCAATCGAGCAGATCAGGGGCCTGATTCGGCTCTTCATCGGCAGGACCGATATCGGCGTCACCATCGCCGACGATACGGTCGAACTGGCACTTCCGCCGGCCATCCTCATGTATGATAAGCGCTGGATGACCTGGCGGGGCACGCTCATCCGTGAGATATTTGAGTATTTCCCTGATATCAGGAAGATCGTCATGAAAGAGACGTTCGAGCGTCCTGAAGAGATGGGGGTAACCCCCGGGACTGAAGAGAAGGCCGGGGAGTAATCCCCGAGTCTGTTTTTTTTCGCTCTGAAATATCCTTCCCGGCGGGCAGCGGAGGTGGATGATCGCGCCTGCTCCCCCGGTATCAGGGCGTTTGACCGATCCCCTGGATACCCCGGGGGCACTGACTCAACAGCGCCTCAGGAGTGACCCTTATGCGTATAGATGGCCATTATTGATTGGAGAATGAAAAGAAAGTATTTAATTTTTAAACGTATATGCCTCAATATGTCTGTTTCGGCCACGAGGATGCCCTGGAGCGGGGTTTTTTCTCGTTTCCCGGCCGGGATCGATGGTGCGATGGGCAAACGGGAGAGATGTGGGGATCAGCGTGCGCCGGGGCCTGGAGGCAGTCATACCCCCGGCGCCCCATACATCCTGATCTGCGTAATCTTCTGGGCCACATGCTTCATTCTCCTCTCCCTCTCCACAGAACCGACCGGTATACAGGCAACCCTGTCGCCTGAGGTCCTCTGTCCCCTCGTGGGTCTTGCAGGGCTCTCTGGATCGGATAGACCCACACCCTTCAGGCGCCGGGCGGAGGGAGAGTCCGGGGAGGACGGGGCGCAGGACCCAGACCCGGAGGATTCCCACCCGGATGTAGAGGAGGAGACCCCGGCAGAGCCCGCCCGGGATGAGAAGAGACCGGGAATCTTCGCCCGGATCAGGCGGATCCCGGGCTCTTTCAGGCGGTCCGGCAAACCCACCCCCCCCGATCCGCTGGATACGTTTGATCCGGATCACACCGCTCCTGATGATGCGGATCCACTCATCCCTCCCCCGGAAGGGCTACCAGACTCAGAACCCGAATTCCCGGCCGATGAAGACCCCTCAGAGCCCGTGGAGGAGATAGTATCTCCCCTGTTCGCCGGGGTGACTGAACTCGAACTCGACGACCTGGTGGAGGAGGCACCATCCCCCGCGCTCGCCGGGGTGACTGAACTCGAACTCGACGACCTGGTGGAGGAGGCACCATCCCCCGCGTTCGCAGGGGTTACTGAGACTGAGCCCGAACTCGACGAGCTGGTGGAGGAGGCACCGTCCCCCGCGTTCGCAGGGGTTACTGAGACTGAGCCCGAACTCGACGAGCTGGTGGAGGAGGCACCGTCCCCCCTGTTCGCCGGGGTGACTGAACTCGAACTCGACGACCTGGTGGAGGAGGTACCATCCCCCCTGTTCGCCGGGGTGACTGAGCCCGAACTCGACGAGATGGTAGAGGAGGCAGCACCCCCCGCGCCCACTGAGATTACTGAACTCGAACTCGACGACCTGGTGGAGGGGGCACCATCCCCCGCGTTCGACGGGGTGACTGAGCCTGACCTCTATGACCTCCCGATCGAGTATCTCATCGACGACCTCGGCAGCGATGATGCCGGAGTCTGGAAGCGTGCTGCCGTCGCCATTGCCGGGCACGGATCGGAGGCTGTGGCTCCCCTGGTAGAGGCTCTCTCTCGCGCAGATGGCCGGAGGCGGTGGTGTGTCGCCGAGGTCCTCGCCGCGCTCGGGGGTGACGCCATCCCGGAGCTTATCGTCGCGCTCGGGGATGATGCAACGCAGGCAGGGGCAGCCACAACGCTCGTGCGTATCGGCGCTCCCGCCGTGCCGCCGCTCATCAGCGTGCTCGCCGGCGGCGACGGCGAGGTGCAGTTCGGTGCCCGCTACGCGCTCCAGGAGATCGGTGATGAGGCGGTCCCCTTCCTCGTCAGGGCGCTCGATGCGCCGGATGGGGCCACCCGGCGCTCCGCTGCGGAAGTCCTCGGGAATCTCCGGTGGACACCACCCGATGACACGGAATCGATCCGCTACCTCATCGCCAGCGAGGCGTGGCTCGATGTGGCAGAATACGGCGCGACTGCGGTAGACCCCCTCATACGGATCCTGAGGTCTCAGGACCGGGAGACCCGGTGGAACGCTGCCCGGACCCTCGGCGAGATCGGGGAGCCGGCGGTAGAGCCCCTCATCGACCTGCTCCGCGAGGCCGATGCCGACGTCGGGCCGCTGGTCGCCATAGCGCTCAGCGAGATCGGAGCGCCGGCGGTTGAACCCCTCATCGGCCTGCTCGCTGATCCGGTCCTCCGGGGTACGGCCGCGGAGGCCCTGGCGAAGATCGGTGAGGCGGCGGTAGAGGGGTGTATCCAGGCCCTGGACCACGGGGATGCTGATACACAGGAGTCCGTCCGGGAGATCCTTGTCGCGGTCGGGGAACCTGCGGTCCCTGCCCTGATCCAGGCGCTGAGGGCAGGCCGATTCGATACCCGCAGTCATGCCGCCGATATCCTTGAGAGGATGGGCTGGGAGCCCTGGGGCGATGCCGAGCAGGCATGGTACCTGATCGCCCGTGAACAATGGGTGGAACTTGCCCTGATGGGGGCGCCGGCCGTCGAACCCCTGGTCAGGACGCTGAACAGCGACGATGAGCGTATACGCAGTGAGGCCGCGTGGACGCTCGGCGAGATCGGCGATCCCGCATCCGTGGAGCCGCTCGCGGGCGCCCTCGCGGACAGCAACGTCGCTCCGGCAGCGGCGGATGCGCTTGTCGCCATCGGGGAGGCCTCCATAGCCCCGGTCCTCGGGCTGCTCGGAGAAGGAACCGATACCGCCCGGTCGAATGCCGTCGAGGTGCTGGGGAGGCTCAGGGCGCAGGAGGCGGTCCCGGCCATCATCGAACTCCTCCAGGCCGGCGGCGACCGTCTCCACCGGAGAGCCGTCGACGCCCTCATCAGCATCGGTGCGCCGGCGGTAACACCCCTCATCCCCCTCCTCGGCGGGGAAGAAGAGGGGCATGCCGGGGCGGTGGCCGCGCTCACCGGGATAGGGGATGATGCCCGTGAACCGCTCATAGAGGCGCTCGATGACGAGAGGGCCGGCGTCCGGATGGGCGCCGCCATGACCCTTGAGAGGCTCGGGTGGACACCCGCCGGGGTGGGAGAAGAGGTCACCTGCCTGGTCGCCCTCCAGCGCTGGCGGGACGTTGTGGAGTTCGGGGAGGGTGCCGTCGATATCCTGGCGGTGCGACTCGGTGACCAGGATACGGATGTGCAGGCAGGGGTAGCGGAGGCGCTGGTCCGGATCGGACCCCCCGCAGCCCCCCCGCTGATCCGTCTGCTCAGTGACGAGGATCTCCGCAAACGTGCGGGGGATACGCTCGTGCAGATAGGAAAGCCGGCCATCGAACCCCTGATCCACGCCCTGGACGGTGCAGGGGTCTCAGAGGCAGCCGCCGGGGTGCTTGTCCGGATCGGGAGGCCTGCCGCCGTCGCTCTCGTCCCTGTGCTCGGGCGCCCCGGCGCCGGGGAGGTTGCGGCGGCGGCCCTCGCGGCGATGGGTGAGATCTCAATCGAACCGCTCATCGGGGCGCTCGGGAGTGATGACGCCCGCGCCAGGGAGATGACCGGGGATCTGCTCATCGGTATCGGGGGTGCGGCCATCGCCCCGCTCATCGGGGCACTCGGCCACCCGGACGACGACCTCAGAGCCGGGGCGATCGATCTCCTCACGCGGGTCGGCAGACCCGCCGTCCCCGCCCTCGTGGAGGCGCTCCAGAACGAGCAATACCAGGTACGGCTGGGCGCGGCCGAGATCCTCGGGAGGATCGGATGGAAACCCGGGACCGAGAAGGAGATGGTCAGGTACCTGATCGCAAAGGAACAATGGATATCTGTCGCGGACCTCGGTTCCGGCGCAGTCGCGTCGCTCATCCGGGCGCTCGACGACCCTGACAGCACGATCCAGATGGGCGCGGCGCGGGCGCTCGGCCTGATCGGGGAACCCGCGGTTGCCGAACTGATCGATACCCTCCGCGATGAGCGGGACGGCGGCCAGAGAAAGGCCGTCGAGGCGCTCAAGATGATCGGGGAGTCTGCGGTCGTGCCGCTCATCGACGCCCTCCAGGACCGCGACTGGCACATCCGCCTCGGGGCGGCACGGGCGCTTGTCGCCATCGGGGAGGTGGCGGTCGACCCGCTGATCCAGGTTCTCCGTGGCGGGCCTGAGGCGAGCCAGATGGGTGTGGCTGCAACGCTCGGCAAGATCGGGAGCCCCGTCGCCATCGACCCGCTCATCGATACGCTCCTCCATGAGGACTGGCGCGTGGGGCGAGTCGTTGTGCGGGCGCTCGGCATGATGGGAGGGGCAGCGTTAAACCCCCTCCTCCGGGTCATCAGGGAGGGGGACGACTCCGCCCGGAATGGTGCCGTGGCCGCCCTCGTGCTGATCGGTGAGCCTGCGGTACACCTCCTCCCCGGTGCGCTCACCGACGGGCACTTCCGTGTCCGCGCGGGGGTTGCAGATGCCCTCGACCGCCTGGGCTGGTCGCCAGAACCCGGGGAGGAGGAGGTCTGCTACCTGATCGCAAAGGAGCAGTGGAGCAGCCTGCTCTCCCGGGGAGTTGATGCAGTCGGACCGTTGATCCGGGTGATCGGCGACCGCGACGACAGCATACGGAGGAGGGCAGCAAAGATCCTCGGCGAACTGCGGGATCCGCAGGCAGTCGAACCTCTCATCGCCCTCCTCCACGACGATGTCTACAGCATACGCCGGGAGGCGGCGGCGGCGCTTATCACCATAGGAGCGCCGGCCATGGATCCGGTCATAGCCGTGCTGGATGATGAGGATGACGATGTGAGGAAGCGCGCGGCAGATATCCTGGGCGGAGTCGGGGATCTGCATGTGATCGGGGCTCTTGAGAGGCTCTACGACGACGAAGACTGGTACGTCAGGAAGGCCGCGGCGGAGGCGGTAACGAAGATCCGGGAGCGGGTGGGATAACACCACCGGGATCACGCAGGACCACGTAGCGCCCTCACAATATCTCCGTCATCCCCTCTCCGATCGAACAGCCTTCAAAGGTTCCTCGCGAGACACGCGGTGGCCAGGACCGGGGCAGTCAAAAGCCCTCTGCTGGCGAGGGATCACGGAGCCCGATCTCCCTCATGGGAGCGCCCCGGCATGAACCATCTGGCGAGGCGCCCGGGATCATCGATGGTTGTGGGGAGAGTCGGGTATGACCGGGTCCCGGATACCATTTCCGGTCGAAGAGATATCAGCAGTTCGAGAACGTATTCAGCCAGTATTATAAAAAATTCGTTTAATGGAGCTGAGCGGTTGTGAAAAATCTTATGCTCGATCTGCCATCTGATTTAAGTGATCATACCATAGATATATATCTGACACCTATGTTCGCGCATACAAAGACCTGCATGACATACGGCGATCAGATTCACATTGAAGGGGGAAACATTCCATGTACTCACCAGAAACTACAAAGTATCTCATTCATCTTACTCTGCAGACCGAGGGGGTGGTCGATAAACCTGATGTAGTGGGCGCAATTTTCGGCCAGACCGAAGGTTTACTCGGCGAAGACCTCGACCTGCGGGATTTACAGAGGACCGGCCGCGTCGGCCGGATCGATGTCCAGATAACGACGAGGAGGGGGGAGACGAAGGGCGAGATACTCATATCGTCATCGCTCGACCGCGCAGAGACCGCGCTCCTTGCCTCGTCTCTCGAGACGATCGACCGGGTCGGACCGTGCACGGCGCACATGAAAGTCGACCGCATCGAAGACATCAGGGTGACCAAACGGCGCAGAATCGTCGAGCGCGCCAAAGAACTCCTCCTCGAGGACTTTGACGAAGGCGCCATAAACAGCGACGACCTGCTGGACGAGGTCCGGGAAGTCATCAGGATAGAGAAACTCGAGCTCCTCGGCGAGGCGAAGGTCCATGCCGGCCCGAACGTTATGGCATCGGATGCCATCATCCTTGTCGAAGGACGGGCCGATGTGATCAACCTGCTACGCTACGGGATCAAGAACGCGGTTGCTGTCGAGGGGACCAACGTCCCGCAGATCATCATCGACCTCTGCTCACAGAAGACCGCGACAACCCTGCTGGACGGGGACCGGGGAGGAGAACTGATCCTCCGTGAGCTCCTCCAGATCGCCGAGATCGACTTTGTGGCATACTCCCCACGGGGGAAGAGCGTCGAGGAGATGAGCCGCAAGGAGATCGTCAAGGCACTCAGGAACAAAGTTCCGGTGGAGGTCATCGCGGACCATACACTCACCACAGGGGCGGTGCATACACGCACCGTTCCCGGTGTACGCGAGGCTCCGGTAGATGAACAACCACCACACCAGCAAAGAGTCGGGGGCCGGGAAGATCAAAAGGCACTCCCGACCCTCGGGGATCATATGGCCGATGTCCGGGACCGAAAGATCGCGCGCTTCCTCTCTCCCGATTACGCCGTCCTCCTGGAATCGAGCGCAACCGATCTCGAGGGGGCGCTCCAGACCCTGGGCGGCGATGTCGAGGGCGTTGTCGTCGACCGCGTCATCGACCAGAGACTCCTCGACCAGATCAGCGGGAAGAACCTGGAGTTCGTGGCTGCCCGCGACTTCAAGGGGATCGTGAAACGTCCTCTCTCTATCAGGCTCATAAAAATAGGGTGAACCCCTGCGCCGGGTGTGCGGTTCCATGCATCCCCGGCGAAACAGTGCGGAGGCGGAACCCTCCGGCCCTGTTCCATCGGGTGAACGCGCACAACCGGCTCCCGGAGTGCTGTTCTGGGACCCGCCCGCTCACTCCCGGGCGCCCCCGGGACCGATATCGATCCCCTCGCCCGGCGAGAGAACCCGGACCCGGATCGACGTCGTCCGCTCGACGGCCTGCTTGAATTTCTGAGCATCCTGCTCGATAGCAGGGAATGTGTTGTAGTGCATCGGGATCACGAGTTGCGCCCCGGTATACCGGGCTGCGATCATCGCCTCCTCGGGTCCCATCGTGTAGCGTCCGCCGATGGGGAGGAGGGCCACATCCGGCCGGTAGAGATCCCGGATGAGCTGCATATCGGAGAAGAGCGCTGTATCGCCGGCATGGTAGACGCTGGTGCCGTCCATCGTTATGACAAACCCGGCGGCGGTTCCGCCGTAAAAGCCCATACCCTCATCCTCCAGCCACGACGAATGGAGAGCGGGGGTCATCGTAAACCCGACGCCATCCACGGTGATGCTGCCGCCGATGTTCATGGGTTCGGCAGGGATACCTTTTGCCATCAGGTACTTCGCTATCTCGTTGATAGCGACCGTCTTCTTTCCGAGTTCTACAGTCATGCCCAGGTGGTCCGCATGGGCGTGCGTCACCGCGACGATATCAGGGTCCCCCGGGAGCAAACCTCCGGGGATAAAGGGGTCTATGAGAACCGTCCGCGATCCTTCAAGACTGAAACAGGCATGGCCCAGCCAGGTCAACCTCATGGAGAAGAGATTGGTCTCCTCATTAAAAAATGTTCAGCAAAAAATGAGCAGAAGTTCAGAACTCTCCCAGATCGATCGCCTCAGCGACGTCGATCGCCTCACTCAGACCGTCGTTGATGACGCCTCGTGTCATGTGTTCGGAGAGATCGCGATCCTCCATCACATCCTTGATCCTCTCCAGGTAGGGATCCAGGGTCGTGTCCTCCTGCTGTTCGATCACATGACGGTACTCGCGGAGTGTGGATGGACTCACGCTCAACTCCTCGCTGACTTCCTTCATCGTCTTCCCGGAATCGAGAAGCTCTCTCATCAGCTCGCGATCGAACGGCATCTTGAAGTCAAGCTCCCTGAAGAGTTTGAGGCGGACCCGCGCACGCGCGACGGTCTTACTTAGTTTCTCATCGCCGAGCGCCCTTGCGATCTCGGTGTCGTTCTTACCATCATAGTACGCAACCACGAGTTTTGCGAGCTGCCGCGGGGTGAGTTTGGTTTTGAAGTATCCCTGATCAAGGATCTCACGCATGATCAGAGCGATCTCACGCTCAACAGCATCGCGGTCCCGGAGCGTACCGTGAACTTTCCTCATGGGCTCAACGATCGCCTTTTTGTTCGTGATGGTCGTGAACAGCTCAAGGAGCTGCTGCTTGCGGGTATCTTCTGCCATGTTCGTATCTCTCTGTTCTTTATTCCACCATCTGCCTGGAAGACCGTTCATGACGGCCTTCAGTATATATAGATGATCCCCGGACCGGGGCGTAACGCTCCCTACATTACAACTGCTAGAATTTAAATCTTTCCATATAATTCATCCAGATAAAAAGATCATTTCGAAAGATGTGCCCTGTTTTGGTGGGAAGATGATTAATTATTGAAATAATTAATGAAGCTGTGTTGATCCCTCAGGAAGTATAATTTCGTATCCCACGATCAGTGTAAAATTGTACTCGATCCACATTGACGATCACCTCCATAAGGAGTATGCGTATCTCTCATCTGTAGCAGGAGAGCCATACACCAAAAAAAGCGAATGAAGAGGCCAGTCTATTGGATTTCGGGCATATTTCAGGCGGCAGGAAGAGGATGACTACGTGCACTCCGGCATGAGCCTCGCTCTCTCATCCGCGCCAGCTCTTTCACAGCGAGATAGCCCGTGAATCGGTGCTCGATTCGGCGCGGAGAGCACGAAAGAGGTATTGATCCGGGATGAGCCGGATGGAACGGTATTTTCTGAAATGTCATGGGCCGCGATGAGAAACCCTCCTCAGGCCGCCTATTTCACGAAGAATCACCGTGCCGCACGAGGAAGGGAACCATTCTTTATTAGCCCCGGCGCTCAAGTGTACTGCAAGACTATGGCCGAGACGAGCGATATTTACGAGAAAGTCATGGATGTGGCCAGGAGACGTGGTTTTGTCTGGCCCTCATCCGAGATATACGGGTCCGTCGCCGGTTTTATCGATTACGGCCCGCTCGGAGCGATGCTGAAGAGGAACATCGAGAACCTCTGGCGGACGTTTTACGTCTTTCAGGAAGGTTACTACGAGATCGAGTGCCCCACCGTCGGAGCCGAGGCAATCTTCATCGCATCCGGTCACGTGAAGGAGTTCGCCGATAAGATGGTGCAGTGCCCGCACTGCGGCGAGTACCTCCGCGCCGACCACATCGTGGAGGATAGCGGCATCGCGAACGCCGGCGCGCTCTCAACCGAGGAGCTCCAGAGAGCGCTCCATGAGCTGCCCTGCCCCGTCTGCGAGGAACCCCTGGGAGATGCAGGCGTCTTTGCGTTCAACCTGATGTTCGAGACCACCATCGGCCCGGGTTCTCAGCGGAAGGGCTACCTGCGCCCCGAGACCGCCCAGGGTATATTCACCGACTTTCCCCGTCTCCTGCGCTTCTACCGGGATAAGCTCCCCTTCGGCGCGGTCCAGATAGGAAAGTCGTACCGGAATGAGATCTCCCCCCGCCAGGGTATGATCCGGCTGCGGGAGTTCACCCAGGCAGAGGCCGAGATCTTCGTCCATCCTGAAGGCAAAGGCAACCACCCCGCCTTCTACCGCTATGCCGACTACACCGTACCCCTCCTCACCATCGGCCGGCAACAGGATGGCCAGGAACCCCTCAGCGCTACGATGCGCGCGGCGGTGGATGATGGTGTGATCGTAAACGAGTACATCGCCTATTACGTCGCGCTCACCCACCAGATCCTGGTCGCTATCGGCGTGGATCCGGGGAGGCTCCGGTTCCGCCAGCACCTCCCCGACGAGCGGGCGCACTATGCGGTCGACTGCTGGGATGCCGAGGTCTACTCCGACCGTTTCGGGTGGGTGGAGATCGTCGGGATCGCCGACCGCACCGACTACGACCTGCGCTCGCATGCCGGCCACTCCGGGGACTCAATGACAGTATTTATCCCCTACGATGAGCCGAAACTGGTCGGGCGGCGGCGGATCGTAGCGGATATGGGGGTGCTCGGCCCCCGGTTCCGTGGCAGGGCAAAGGCCATCGCGGAAGCCCTGGCCACATCCAATCCCGGCGAGGATGGTGCGCGGGTCACGGTCGATGGCGAGGAGTACTTCATCCCCGCAGACCTCTACAAGATCCAGGAAGGAGAGGAAGAGATCCGTGGCGAGGAGGTGATGCCCCACGT
>JAAYND010000058.1 GCA_012521035.1 Methanomicrobiales archaeon | reverse complement strand
CCTGCCTCCTCCTCCCGAGTGCTATGACGTCAGCGCCGATCTGCTCTGAGACATGGAGCACCTGCGCGGCGGGGTTCCCGATCCTCTGCTCGACGGTCACCCGCTCAAAATACGGTCGGAGGTCCTCTGCAGTTCTCTGGAGTTCCTCATCGACGACCTTCTCCCGCCGCCGCTCTGCCGTCGGATCCGCCCTCCTCCTCCTGACATGCAGGATATGGCACCAGGCGCCCCGAAACTCCATCATATAGGGGAGCAACCGGGTTGATGCTTCATCAAGGTCCGTTGCGTAGAGGATCTTCAGATCTTCGTGTTCGGGTTTGCCTTCATCGCCCGCGAGGCGGGGCCGGACCTTCTGGACGAAGACCGGCAGATCGGAGAGCCGGAGGAGATCCCGCGAGACGCTCCCGAGGAGTACCGTCTCGATGTGCCAGCGGCGCTTTGTCTTCATGAAGATGCCGCCAACCCCCTCGAGGAGGGCTGCCTCTGCGATCGCTGAAGCTATATGGCCGTCGCCCATCCTCACATCCACGGCAAGCCCGGTCTCCCTGAGTGCCTCCGCAAGGCGGGTGAGCCATGAAGGGTCAGTGCCCCTGAAGAGGGAAGCAGGTTCGTTCACGTGGAAGAGACAGATCGACCGGGTTCCGAGCCCTTCAAGGAATTTTCCGATCTTTTCGAGCTCGCCGGCTCTCTCACCATAGGCCACCGGGATCAGAGTCTTCTCAAGCATTTCTGAAGATCCTTGCAGGAAACCCGGGCCGGCACCCGGCAAATCCTGAATACGAATAGTATCGGGTTTTTGTCACCATTAATGTGATGGAAAACTCTCCAGCCCCATCCAGCCCGACAATCTCATTTTGGGCCAATTTTTCTTGCATTATCGTGATCGCACCGGCGATGTGGGTGTGGTTGATGAGATCGTCCTTCTGCCGGCCACCCGGGGAGGTGCAGGGGAATGACTCTTTCGCAGGGTACGCGGGAAAAAAGGGGAGGTTTAGTCTGATGGATGGTCTAGAGATCCTTGAAACAGAGGTACCAGTCTTTGCAGTCGTAACCTTCCTTCAACCTCTTCTCTATACCCTCCGGGGTCTGTGGCGCCGGGACGATGACCTTGTCGCCAGGTTCCCAGTTCGCCGGTGTTGCTATCTTGTGCTTATCAGAGGTCTGGAGGGCCTTTGTGAGCCTGAGGATCTCGGGCATCGAGCGGCCGTTGGACATCGGGTAGTAGAGCATGGCACGCATGATCCCTTTGTCATCGATGAAGAAGACCGTCCGGATGGTTGATGTGTTGCTCTGGCCGGGGTGGATCATCCCGTAGCTCCGGGCGACCTTCATGTCGAGGTCGGCTATGATCGGGAAGTGGATATTGACGCCCATCTTCTCCTTGACGTTCCTGACCCAGGCGAGGTGGGAGTGAACGCTATCGATGGAGAGCCCGACGAGCTGGGTGTTTAGCTTCGCGAGTTCATCGGAGATCTCGACGAACGCTATGAACTCGGTTGTGCAGACCGGCGTGAAATCGGCCGGGTGGGAGAAGAGGATGACCCACTTCCCTTTGAGGTCAGAGAGCTTCATGGGTCCGTGGGTGGTCAATGCGTCAAATTCAGGTGCTGGTTCGCCGATCACCGGCATTCGAAATACTTCTTCCTGGTCCATTTTTATCATCTCCTGGGGGGTAAGTTACCCAAGTTCTTCTTCAAGGACGGTCTTCCCGTGGACGTAGGCCGGCATCCCTGCAAGCAGGAACGCGACCCGGAGTCCTTCCTCGATCTCTTCTTTCTTCACGCCGAGGTTCCCGGCGCCCGCCATCTGCGCCCTGACGGCGTGATCGTCTCTGAGCGCGGCGGCGATCGCTATAGCGATGATCTTCTTTGTCTGTCTTGATAGGGCCCCATCGTCCCAGATCATCTGGTCAAGCCCCATCACTTTGCTGTAGAGGTCGGGGTCAGTCTTCTCGAGTCCCTTGAAGATCTCAGGAACCTTCCCGATCTTCTCTTCAAGGCGCTTCTGCTCTTTTGCCATCGGTATGTCACTCCTCAAGTATCATCGGTTCGCCACAACAGATCAGTTCGCCGCCGCCGACCTCCAGTACTTTGACCAGATTTCCGCAGATCTCACAGAGGTAGATCTCCCCTTCGGCTGATACGTTCACCATCTTTCCACTCGCTCCGTACTGCTAGTCCTTTGGTTTTCTCTCCGGGGGGCGCATGGCATCCTCCGGCGTTTTGATGTCCGGCCTGATGTGGGTCATCGGAAGACAGTTGTACATCTCGCAGGCGCAGGTTGGGCATTTGACGAGATCTTCGTCAGTGCTGTCGATCCGGATCTCCCTTCCGCAGTCGATGCAGATGAATCGTCCGGGACCTGGTTTCTCTCCTGCTTTCGCAGTCTTTCTGGTTCCTGGTTCGGCCACAGGCACTCACCAGAGCGATCATATCGTTTCAAGATATTTAGTAGTATCCTCTGGCGGGATTGGCGCGAGAATTCTGGTTTCCGGACGCCGCATCCTATTAATAGGGTTGCATGCAACCCTGAAACCATGGCAAAGAAGGTTATAGCGCTCCTCGGAAGCCCGCTTACCGGGGGGAACACCGCGCGCCTCCTTGATGAGGCTATCAGGGGTGCTGAGGATGCGGGGTGTGAGGTTGAGAAGATCGTGGTCGCACATATGGATTTTGCGCCCTGTATGGAGATATTTTACTGCGTGGAGAACGAGACCTGCCAGATCCGGGATGAGATGATCGAGGTCTACGACAAATTCCGGGAGATGGATAGCCTGATCATCGCCACCCCGGTGATGACGATGGGAATCCCCGGGAAGCTGAAGTCGTTCATGGACCGGTTCCAGGTCTTCTACATGGCCAAGTACTATCGCAAAGAGTCGTTCATCTCACCGGAGCAGCGGAAGAGGCGGCGGATGCTCTTCATATCGATCGCAGGCATGAACCTCCCGACCGTCTTTGATGGTGCGAAAGTGACCGCCCGGGCGTTTGGGGAGATCATCGACTGTCCCTACTGGGACGAGGTCCTCCAGAATGATATGGATACGGTCAGGGATATACGGACGCGGCCCGAGGTGATGGAGGCAGCGTACCGGAAGGGCCACGAACTCGGCCGGCTCCTCGGGCAGTGAAACGCCGGGCAACAGATACAGTCTCTCCGCTATGCCGGGTCATCGGACTCGACCTCAAAGAGGCTCCGGGGCTGCCTCTTTGAGCTCCCCCCTCAACGATCGCGTGCGCCCGGGAGGCGGAGAGTGCCGGATTCACAATGACGTGGATCCCGGCGAAGATCCCGCCGGATCACCACCGCCCTGATGGGCATCGGGTCGCAGGGGTGGTTCATCGCATCGATGAGGCTCCCGGCGCCGATCTTCGCGATGAGCGTCCCGGCCATGACCGCGACGGTGACCGTGGTGAGCGGGGGGGCGGCGGATGAGATGGATCGCTGGAGTCCCTCAATGAGGGTTCCGGGCGTCTCACCTTGCCGTGGCCGCAGGGATGTCTTGGCACCGGAGGTTTTGTGGGAGGTAGATAACGGCGATGCCAGAGACCGTTTTTTTGCGAGTGCGATGGCAAAGGCCCGTTGCGCCCTGCACAGATGGGTGTGGGTGCTCCGGGGGCTACGATGGAGAATCCCTCTTCACCGGAGCGGATCCGCTGGCTCCCATACCCGGGGTCACGCCTCACGGGCTCCTCTCTCTTCGGCCAGAGTCCGGGCGGATCACCGCCGGAGAAAGTTGGATCGCTCGCGCGCCGGCCCGCCCTCGCTGGACCTGTGAAAGGCTTTTATAAAGGGTTCTCGAAACAATTACGTTATGGCGACAGACAAGAATGCTCAGGAAGCGTTTGCCGGGGAGGCCCAGGCAAACAGGAAATACTCGGTATTTGCCGAGAAAGCAGACGCCGAGGGCTACCCGGTGATCGGGAAACTCTTCCGGGCGGCGAGCGAGGCAGAAGCTGTCCATGCAAAACGCATCCTCTTCGTCCAGAGCGGTGTCGGGAGCACCGAGGAGAACCTGAAGGGCGCGATCGAGACAGAGACCTACGAGTTCACGACGATGTACCCGAAGTTCATCGCCGAGGCAAGGGAGGAGCGGAAGATGGAGGCTGCCAACGTCTTCACCCATGCCATGAAGGCGGAAGAGGTGCACGCCAACCTCTACACCAGAGCACTTGAGGCTCTCCAGGCGGGCAAAGACCTCGATGCAGAGAAGATCTACCTCTGCCCGGTCTGCGGGGATATCGAACTCGGAGCCGCTCCGGAGAGATGCCCGATCTGTGGGGTTCCGGCGCGTGTGTTCCGCGAAGTTCAGTAACCCTCTCTCTTTTTCCGGGTCCGGCATCTCTGTATCCAGCCATTGGGGCCTCCCATAGATTGAATAACCCCTCGATCTATCTCCCTTCTATGGCAGGTGTGAAGGTCTATACGGTGGAGAACTGCCCGTACTGCAGGATGGTCATCGCCTTCCTTGGGAAGCACGGGGTCGGGTATGAGATCATCGATCTCGGGAGAGACCGCGAGGCGGCCCGTGAGATGGTAGAGATCTCGGGACAGCGGGGCGTGCCGGTCACGATCGCTGATGGCGAGGTGATCGTCGGGTTCGATGCGAGAAGGCTCCGAGAGGTCTTCGGCAGACCGATCACCGCTGGGATCTACGACACCGTCATCGTGGGTGCCGGCCCGGCCGGCCTGACTGCCGCGGTCTACGCTGCGAGGAAGCTCATGAAGACCGTCATCATATCGGAGAAGATCGGTGGCCAGGCGACCTGGAGCTGGTCGATCGAGAACTACATGGGTTTTCGGATGATCACGGGGGAGGATCTGATCAGGAAGTTTGAGGAACAGGTCAGGGGGCTTGACGTCACCCTTGAGCTTGATAGTGTCCGGAGTGTCCAGAAAGAGGGCGATATCTTCCTTGTCCGGGCAGCTTCCGGGAACACCTACCGCTGCCGCTCGATTATTCTTGCCCCCGGGAAGCACCCCCGAACCCTCGGGCTTCCCGACGAGGATCGTCTGATGGGTAGAGGCGTCTCGGTCTGTTCGACCTGTGACGGTCCGCTCTTCCGCGATCGGCCGGTCGCCGTCGTCGGTGGGGGGAACACGGCTATTCAGACCGCTATCGAGATGGCGAAGATCGCACGTTCAGTGGCCCTGGTCGTCCGGAACCCCCTCAAATGCGACGAAGTCTACGTCGCCCGGGTGGAAGAGGCCGGCGTGCGGATATTCCCCCACAGTGAGGTCTCGGCCCTTCACGGTGAGGCGGCCCTGACCGGAATCACGGTTCGGGATCGCGATACCGGGAGGGAGACGGTCCTCGACATCGAGGGGCTCTTCCTCGAGATCGGGCTCGTGCCGAATACGGGGTTCCTCGGGGATCTGGTGGTGCTGAACGAGCAGGGTGAGATCATCGTCGATGAGAACAACCATACGAGCGTTCCCGGGGTCTTCGCGGCCGGAGATGCGACCTGCATCAGGGGTAAGCAGATCATCATCGCCGCCGGTGAGGGGGCGAAGGCCGCTCTCGCGGCGCATGAGTACCTCCTGATGGAAGAGCTCCCCTGTGTCCCTGTACCGGCGGCCTTATGAACAGGTGTACCTAACTTGATGTGGAGATAATGTATGGTGCTTGAAGAGACGCTTGTTATCCACAACTCGATCGATACCTCGGAGGTCGCGCGCGCTTTCAAGGAGGCGGGCATGCCGACACGTATCACCCAGACCGCTACCCTGAGGAGTACCACTTCGATTAAAGGAATGGTCAGGAACATCAGGGCGCTTCTGGAGGAAGAGATCTCGCAGAACGAAGCACTCGCTGAGAAGACCGGGATCGAGGATGAAGAGGATGTTGAGCTCAGGGAGATGTACGATAGTGCCCTCAGTGTTGTCAAGAGCGTCGTCGAGAGTATAGCTGAATTCATGGAAAAATACCCGCCTGGAACATTTATTTCCATTGATAAGTTCAAGGAATGGATGTCGCCGTTTGACGCTCTCTCTCCGGATGAGGAAGAGGAGGAACTGGATGAGGATATGTTACAGCAGGAGTTCCTTGATCCCATGGTGTACAGGTTCATGTCATTCGTCGCCCTGAGTGAGAACGGTATAATCGATCTGGAGGAGGGAGGGGTGACCGTGAAGCAGCACGCCGATCTCGATGAGATCGTCCTCGCTCTTCCAGGCGATACAATAGGGGATATCGGTCGCGAAGCCATGACGGAACACGATGTCGTAATGGAGGTGCTCGTCGCTTCGGTGCCGGAGTACCGTCTGGAGTTTACTCCCGAGGCCGTGTTTTTCGCGGAGATGGATCGTATCGACGAGCTGATCGATGACCTGGAGATCGATGAGGATGAGTACATGCCATTCCGTGAGAGCGCCTACTTAAAGCAGGTCGCCGCTATGAAGATCATAGATATCATTGAGGAGCACGGAACGATGACGCCGGCAGAGGTTGTGGAGGTACTTGGGAGCAGCTCTATCGGCAGTGCTGAGAGTGGTCTTGAGATCATGATGAAATTCCCCCTTGAATTCGTGAAAGCGCTGCTAAACGACCTCAAGAAGATCGGTCTCGTGCGCAAGAAGGGATCAGGGTTCCGCGCGGCGTAGTGTCGCACATTTTCCCGGAGAGGTCTTGCCGGTCCACATAATGGGGATCCTGGAGAGTCGAGCCATTCAACCCCGGTCGGATGTCTGAGCGGGGGATCTCTTACTCTCTTCTGTTTTCACATGCCGGAGAGCGGTGCATCTGGTATCCTCCTGCTGAAGGGCCGCCAGGGCTGCAAGGAGGCCTTGCCGGCCTCCATTCCGTGTCGTCTCTCTTCTTCGCGTTCGTGGTGGGCGTTGCTGCGGAAAAGCTCTTCTTTGCACCCGGGGCTACACTCCTCCCATCACGGCATCCTCGGTCACCGTGAACTCTCCTGTATCACCCGCGATCCGGTAGTTCTCGGTTGCCTTCACGTCGTAGGGGTTGCCGTGCGTTGAGTAGGGGACGATGAACCTCCCATTCTCACTTGCCTGCCGGTAGACAAACTCTCTGCCGGTATTGGTGGTTACCGGGACCTCGATGACCCCCTCGCCCGGGATCTCGGCGCCTTTCACATGCTCAAAGACCTTCACGCTCGCCCCCGGATCAGGGGATGACTCGTATATGAGTCGGTAGTGCCGGAGCGCCTGGATGATCCCGGGCGGAGTTTCTGTATTCACCCCGAAGATCGCAACCTCTCCCGGGCCTGCATAGGTTCTGGCGACCTCTTCTGCTTCGATACGGCTCATCTCCTGACTGCCGGTTACCCTCGCGTATCCGGATCGCCACGCTGATGCTCCGGCCTGCACCCGCTCACATGAGCTCCCGGAACCATACGAGGATGATCCGGTCAGGGCCATCCGCAGGATAAGGCGTAAGCGACCCCTCTCTGTGCGAGGGCCAGAACTGCTGCCTCCCTCCCGGCGAGAGGTAGTCTCTGCGCGCCTGATACCCCGGCGTCCCTGGTCGGAATTTCATCAACTCCCGCCTCATGCGCCAGAGTGGTGAAACAGTAGCATCTCTGGTGAAGGGCAGAGGATCTGGTCCACCGGTACGCACTCTCCTGGCTGCCGCACAGCGCAAATCATGCCGGGCGGCGGGGTAAGCGGCGGAATTGAGACAAGTATATACGTTCTGCATCCCAACCTAAGACCACCTGCGTGCAGGGAGGATATGCATTGTCTCCAGACATGAAAAGGTCGTCAGTCTATCAGTACATTCTCACATTCGGGATATTGATACTGTTCTGGTATATCCTTTCAGGGTACCTTGAATTCTTCTATATCGGTGCCGGGGTCATATGTTGCGGCATCGTGACCCTCATCTCGGGAGATCTCGTCTTCCGGTCCGACGTAAGCATCTCCCGGTCCGCGCGTGTATTCACCAGGTTCGTCCTCTATATTCCGAAGCTGCTGGTGGCTATCCTCCATGCCAACCTGGACGTCGCGTACCGGGTCCTCCACCCGAAGATGCCGATCGATCCCGGGATCGTCACTGTTGATACGTCGTTTCAGAACGATGTTCTCAGGACATCGTTTGCAAATGCGGTAACCCTGACACCCGGGACGGTGACGGTCGATGTCATCGACGGGAGGTTCATCGTTCACGCCCTTGTCCGGGAGGCAGGAGAAGAAGATCTCCTCAAGGAAAGGAGCATCGAACGCGATCTTGCACGGATCTTTGGTGAAGGTGGTCAACCACCATCCGATGAGACCGGAGACCTTTAGGGAGGATCTGACGGTGTTCTTACACGGCATTCCTGTAATCTCTGCGAGGGTTGCCAGGATCGACCTCCCCGACCGGCCGATGCGGTCGGCCCCCAACCGCACGACAAAATTGGGTACATGCACCCCGGGTAGACGATCGCCGGGGCGAGACAGCAGTAGTATTCGCCCGGATTGCTCAGGTGATCTCACCTCTGCTCCCGGGGCCGATACTATTACGAGGGAGGCGCCCCCTTCCCCGGGAAACACCGGGGATCTCCGCGCCATGATAGCATGATCGATATCTTTCACGCAAGTGTAATCATACTGATCCTGACGGTCTTTATCTGCCTCTATCGCGTACTGGCAGGCCCCGGATGGGAGAATCGCCTTATAGCGGTAAATACTATCGGAACAAAGACGATCGTCGTCCTTGTCCTTGTTGGCCTCATATATGAGCGGCCGCTTTTCCTGGACATATCGATCGCCTATGCCATGATCAACTTCATCTCGACGCTTGCGATAGCCAAGTACCTCAGGAGGGGATGTGTATGCTGAACACACTGGCCCTCATCTTCATAGTGATCGGCCTCTTCTTCATGATTGTCGGTGCCATCGGCCTTATCCGGTTTCCCGATTTTTATACCCGCGTCCATGCAACCGGCAAATGCGACACCCTCGGAGAGGGGATGATGCTGTTTGGCATCATCCTGTATGAGGGGATGAATCTGATCTCAGTAAAGATCCTGCTCCTCGTGATCTTCATATTCGTTACATCACCGACGGCTGTCCATGCCATACTGAACGTCGCCTACACCCACGGTGTTGAACCGTGGAAGAAGGGGGATGAGCGGCGATGATCTGGGAGCTCGACTTCGCCCTCCTCCTCTTCATGATCTTCTGCGCGATCGCGGCGATAACGGTGCGCGATCTTCTCCATGCAACGATCATACTCTCCGCTTACTCGCTGATCATGGCGGTGATCTGGTCAGAGATGAATGCCGTCGACGTCGCCTTCACCGAGGCGGCCGTGGGGGCTGGCATTACCACTGTCCTCTTCATCGCAGCCATAGCACGAACCGGAAGGAGATCATCAGATTGAAGCTAAAGGCCTTGCTTGCGGTAGCCTTCATCGGCATCATACTCTTCTGGGCGGCCGGAGATCTGCCGGCATTCGGTGATCCTGAGGCTCCGGCCACCCGGTACACCGGGAAGTTGTATGTAGATCTGGCACTCTCTGACATCGGCGTTGAGAACATCGTCGCCGCTATACTCGCCAGTTACCGTGGATTCGATACTCTCGGGGAGGTGGTGGTGATCTTTACCGCCGGGATATCGGTCGCCCTCCTGCTGAGGCGAGGTGGGCGGCTATGAGGAGGAACGTCATCATCAAGACCGTATCGCGGTTTCTGGTGCCGTTCATCCAGGTCTATGCGCTCTATGTCATCGTACACGGTGCGCTGGGGGCGGGCGGAGGGTTCCAGGGAGGTGTTGTCTTTGCTGCATCGTTCATCCTGATGATCATCGCCTTCGGCCTTACCTGTGTCAGGGAACGGTTCGGTTACAGATGGATCGTGATGCTTTCGGCCCTCGGGATAACCATCTATGCCACTATCGGGCTCCTCTGTCTCATACCGGGAGGTAACTACCTGGAGTACGGGTCGATCGAGGCAGCACTCGGCATACCGCACCTCCACGGCTACCTCATCGATGCAGTCGAGATCGGCATCGGTATGACCGTGATGGCGATTATGACGTCGATAATCTACGATATGGGTGACACAGGAGGCGAATCCCCATGATAGAGTCGTTCTACGAGCTCTTCTTCGCACGGTACAACTACTGGATGGCGATCATCCTGATGCTGATCGGGCTCTATGCATTGATAGCGAAGCAGAACCTGGTGAAGAAGCTCATCGGGTTGAACATCTTCCAGACCGCCATATTCCTCTTCTACATATCGCTCGGCGAGGTGAGGGGAGGAACCGCACCGATCTATCTCCCCGAAGGGGTGGATGCACTCTACGTCAACCCGCTTCCGCACGTTCTCATACTGACCGCGATCGTCGTCGGTGTGAGCGTGACCGCGGTCGGTCTCTCGCTCATCGTCCGGATACACGAGGAGTACGGCGTCATCGATGAGGCCGGGCTGTTGCAGGAGTTGAGGCGCCGATGACGCTGATAGACCATCTTCCGGTCTTCCTGATAGCCATCCCCATCCTCGCCTCGCTCCTGATACTCGTTGCTGGATGGTGGGATCGGAGGCTCTGCTATCCCATATCCCTCGTGACGATACTCTCCCAGTTCGGGGCCGCCGTCATCATACTCGCGCAGGTGATGCGGGAGGGGACGGTCCGGTATTACCTCGGCGGGTGGGCGCCGCCGCTCGGGATCGAGCTTGCCATAGATAGTTTCAACGGTTTTATCCTGACAACCATCCTGCTCCTCTCTGCAGCGGCAGTGATCTATGCGCGAAGGAGCGTTGAACATGAGGTAGGGCCGGAGAAGACGATCGCATTCTACGTGCTCTTCCAGCTCCTCGTGACCGGTCTTGTCGGCATGACGATCACGGGCGATATCTTCAACCTCTACGTCTTCCTTGAGATATCGTCTATCGCCGCATACGCCCTGATCGCCTCGGCCCGCAAACCACGTTCGTACCTGGCAAGCTTCAACTATCTCATACTCGGGTCGATCGCGGGAGGGTTCATCCTCATCGGCACCGGGAACCTCTACGCCGCGACCGGAGCGCTGAATATGCTGGATATTTCCCGGCTGCTCCCTGCATCCTTCGAGCTCGCAACGGTCCATGCCGGGTTCCTCTTCCTCGTCATCGGCTACTCCATCAAGGCAGCGTTCTTCCCGCTCCATATATGGCTCCCCGATGCGTATGCGGAGTCACCCTCTGCGGTGACGATCCTCATATCGACCGTTATGTCGAAGGTGAGCGTCTACGCGCTGTTCCGGATCATCTTCACGATCTTCACCACAGCGTATATCGTCGACGTCTTCCCGGTGACCGGGTTCATCCTCTTCATCGCGACGGTTGCGATGATCGCAGGTGCGGTGATCGCGATTGCACAGAGCGACCTCAAGCGGATGCTCGCATACTCAAGCGTCAGCCAGATCGGGTACATCATGTTCGCACTCGGTGTTGCAAACCAGGTTGCCCTGGAAGGAGGGATCCTGCACATCCTCGGCCATGCCGTGATGAAAGGCTGCCTCTTCATGGTCGCAGGCCTGATCATCTACCGGGTAGGGACGTCACGCCTCTCGGACCTCGGGGGTATCGCAAAGGTGATGCCGATCTCCTGTGCCGCGTTCGCCCTCGCCGGTGCATCGATGATCGGCATCCCCCCCACGATCGGGTTTATGAGCAAATACTATCTCGTCCTCGGGGCGCTTGAGGCAGGTCACTGGCTCTATGCGGCCATTCTCCTGCTCGGATCGCTCCTCGCGGTCGGGTACATCTGGCGGTTCATCGAGATCGCCTACTTCAGGGATGGCCGTGACAGAGGCAGTGGGGCGGCCCGGACACTTGAAGCCCCTGCCTCGATGCTCGCCCCGATGGTCGCCCTCGCCCTCCTCTGCCTCTTCCTCGGCATCTTCGTCGAGGGCCTGATGGAGATCGTCGGCCCTGCGGCATCGCTCCTCCTGGGAGGTGCCTGATATGAGTGATATCAACCTGCTCCCGGTTGTGGCTATCGCCGTTCCGCTCCTCGCGTCGGTGCTGATCCTGCTCGTCGGGAGGTACGAGAACATCCGGGAAGGAGTCACGATCACGGCCGCGGTGGCGATGCTCGGGACGGTTCTTGCGATGCTTCCGTCCATCCTCTCGGGCAGCCGGATCACGATATCGCTCCTCCCGATGGTCCCGGGCGGAGATTTTGCCCTGCGGGTGGATGCCTTTGGGATGGTCTTTGCCCTCACCGCCGCCACCCTCTGGTTGCTAAACTCCTTCTACGCTATAGGCTACATGCGGGCGCGACGGGAACATGCGCAGACGAGGTTTTACTTCTGCTTCGCAGTCGCCATAGCCGCTGCTGTGGGTATAGCCTTCTCGGAGAACCTGCTGACGCTCTTCATATTCTATGAGATCCTGACGATCATCACCTACCCGCTCGTCGTCCACATCGAGACACCGGAGGCGATGCGGGCGGGGAGGAAGTACCTTGCGTATCTCCTCGTCGGGGGGGTCTTTCTCCTCGCCGCCCTCGTCCTGACGTATATACTCACCGGGACGACAACGTTCGTCCCCGGCGGGTTCCTGGCGGGATCGGGTTCAACGATCGTCCTGCAGGTTCTCTTCCTCCTCTTCATGGTCGGGTTCGTGAAGGCGGCCTGGATGCCCCTCCATGGTTGGCTCCCCGCGGCGATGATCGCCCCGACACCGGTGAGCGCGTTCCTCCACGCTGTCGCGGTCGTGACGGCGGGGGTCTTCGGGATCGTCCGGATAGCCGGGTGGGTCTACGGCATGGACCTGATGGCATCCCTGGGTCTCGGCACACTCCTCGCGCTGATCGCATCGTTCACGATCATAACCGCATCCCTCTTCGCCCTGACCGAGGATAACCTCAAGCTGAGGCTCGCTTACTCGACCGTGAGCCAGCTCTCCTACATCCTGCTCGGCGTCTCCATGCTCTCGATCGCCGGGATGACCGGGGCGATGGCGCATATCCCGATCCACGCTTTCCTCAAGATAACGCTCTTCTTTGTAGCGGGGGCGGTCATCGTCTCCACCGGGAAGGAGTATATCTCCGAGATGAAGGGTATCGGGAGGAATATGCCGGTGACGGCTCTTATGTTCGCGGCCGCTGCGATCGGGATCTGCGGCCTGCCGCCCCTCTCCGGCATCATCAGCAAGATCTATCTTGCTGTCGGGGCGGTCGAGGGCGGTATGCCGGTCCTGCTCCTGGTCCTGATCGCAAGCGCGGTCTTAAACGCCGCGTACTTCTTCCCGGTCATCTACACGATGATGCTTGAGCGGCCGGACGATGAGTTCTCGCTCGCCGCCGTCTCGGAGCCCCCACTTACCATGCTCATCCCGATCATCCTGACAGTGGCGATATCCATCCTGATCTTCTTCTATCCAGCGATGCCGTTTATGGATCTGATCGATATAGCCATTGCAGAGATTACAGGTTCGGTGATCCCATGATCGATATACCCCCGGCGTTCGTCTACTTCCTTGGCATACTCCTCATCCCCCTGCTTTCTGGAGAGATCAGGAAAGTCTGGACCCTCCTTGTCGGTGTTGCAGGTCTCCTCCTGGTCGCCTCGCTTCAGGCCGTAACACCGGCCCTTACCATCGGGCTCATCCCCGGCATCGATATGATTCTCCTGACGGTCGATCCCATGCGGGAGATTGCAGGCGGGATATTCGCCCTCTCAGGGCTCATCGTGCTCATCTACGCCACCTATCGCGATCTCCCGACGGCAGAGACGGCCGGCATACTCGCATCGATCGGGGCGGCACTGGGGGTGGTTTACGCAGGTGACCTCATCACCGTCTTCATCTTCTGGGAAGCCCTCGCCCTTGCATCACTCCTGATCATCTGGTCTCCCGGGTCTGCTGAATCGGTGGCTGCGGGCTACCGCTACCTCCTCTACCACATATTTGGCGGATCCTGCCTGCTCGCCGGGATCGTGTATACGGTGGTCGCGACGGGGAGCGCCGCGATAGGATCGGTGGGGGGCGGGGGTCTCCTCCTCATGCTGGTCGGGATCGGCATGAATGCGGCGTTCTTCCCGCTCCATACATGGGTGCCGGATGCCTACCCGAGGGCTTCCATCGTCGGATCGGCTGCTCTCTGCATATTCACAACGAAGGCGGCGGTCTTCCTCCTCGCCGAGATCGGCGGATGGGGGGTTACGGTAGCATACATGGGAGGGGTGATGGCGCTCTACGGAGGCGTATACGCCCTCCTGCAGGATGATATCCGCCGCCTCCTCTCTTACTCGATCATCAGCCAGGGCGGCTACATGGTCGCCGCTATCGGGGCGGGGTCGGTCGCCGGGATCGATGCCGGGCTTGCCCATATGGTGAGCGACATACTCTTCAAGTCGCTCCTCTTCATGGCGGCGGGCGCGGTCATCCTCCGGACCGGTTCGCACCGCCTCTCCGGGCTCGGGGGTCTCTGGAAAGCGATGCCGGTGACCACGCTCTGTGCCGTCATCGGCGGCCTCTCTCTTGCAGGGCTGCCCGGCCTGAACGGTGCGATGAGCAAGGGGATGGCCATTGAGGCGGCGGGCGCGGTGCCGTATCTCCTGCCCCTCCTCCTGGTATCGTCCGTCATAACCGTTCTCTACATCTACCGGTTCCTCTACCTCGGCTTCTTCAGGCCATCCCCCGGTGTGAGGGAAGGCTCCCCCCTGCGAGATCCACCGATCCCGATGATGGTTGCTATGGGGGTCACCGCCCTCCTCTGCATCGTGCTCGGTCTCTTCCCTGGAGTCCTGACCGATCTCCTGCCCGGCGGAACCGGCGCTCATCCGTTCGCGCCTGCGGGCCTGATCGAGTCCGTCGCCATCTTCGCTGTTGCAGGGGTGCTCCTGCTCGCGGTGCGGCCGCTCAGGCAGCCCTGGCCCGGAACCACGATCGATATCGATGCTCTCTACATCCGGGCGGGCAGGGCGGTGATCTGGTTCTCGGCAGTCCCGCTTG
>JAAYND010000057.1 GCA_012521035.1 Methanomicrobiales archaeon | reverse complement strand
TTTTGAGAGGTGTTTAAAGTGGTAGTTAAAGTAGGAATTGCGAAACTGGGAAATATCGCCAGTGGTGTAATGGCTGAACTTCTCCTCGATGAGCGCGCCGACCGTGAAGATATGATCACCTTCATGGTGACCTCCGGGACGAAACTGCAGCCTGAGGACATCGACCGTGTGGTCAACAATATGAAGGCATGGGCTCCAGACTTCTGTATCGTCGTATCTCCAAACGGCGTCCTCCCTGGACCAACCCAGGCCCGTGAGAACCTTGCAGCGGCCGGGATCCCCTGTGTTGTCATCACCGATGATATCACCACCAAGAAGGACCAGTTTGCGGCACTCAAGGAGAGCGATTTCGGTTACATTATCATGAAGGCTGACGCCATGATCGGCGACCGCCGTGAGTTCCTGGACCCCATCGAGATGGCGGACTACAATGGGAACCTCGTCAAGGTGCTCGCCCTTACCGGCGCGTTCCGCAAGCTGCAGACGGAGCTTGACAAGGTGATCGACCAGGTGAAGGCCGGCAAGAAGGGCAAAGACCTTGTGCTTCCGAAGGTTGTCATGACCGCCGACAAGGCAGTCGATGGCGAGTTCAGCAACCCCTATGCACTCGCGAAGGCCCGTGCCGCCTACGAGATTGCGCAGCAGGTTGCCGCGGTTAACGTCAAGGGCTGCTTCATGACGAAGGAGTGGGAGAAGTACATCCCGATCGTCTCAAGCGCCCACGAGATGATGCGCCAGGCCATGGTCCTCTGTGAGGAAGCGCGCGAGCTCGATAAGGCCATGGACGCGGTCATCAGGAAGCCCCACAAGAAGACCGGCGAGATCGTCTCAAAGACAGCGCTCATCAGCAAACCCGAGTGAATCGATACCACTTCTCTTTTTTTGCGTCTCTTCACGGGTTCTGCCGTAGCGTCACAGCTTTTTAGCGCGCGGGCCGGATCGCTTCGTGTGGGTATTATAGGATCGCCGCCCCAATCGGAGTGTGAAGGGTCATGTTCACCATCCATGAGATCCGGACGGAGCGGGGGATCATCCAGTACCGAAGTGAGTCCCTCACCGGCATCAGGTGCCGGATCAGCCCCGTCCGGGCCAGGCGAAAGATCAACACCCCTCCCGCCATGCTATACTCGCCCGAGGGGTGCCCGTTCTGTCCTGAGAGCATAGATGCTGCCACACCGACCTTTGAGGATGGCAGTCGCCTCCGGCGCGGGGAGAGCGTGACGTTCCCGAACCTCTACCCCTACGCCGAAGACCACGTGGTCACGGTGATCACGCCTGATCACTCAACCGATCTCTTCGATCGCCGGGCCCTCGCCGATGCCATGGCCGGCACGGCAGAGGCGCTTGCTGGATCCCGGGGTTACGTGAGCATCAACTGGAATTACCTCCCTTCAGCGGGCGCGAGCATCGTCCACCCGCACCTCCAGGGTATGGCTGATTCCCGGCCTACCCGGATTGCCGACCTCTATATCTCGGGCGGTCGCCGTTACCTCGCTGAGAATGACCGAATCTACTGGGACGACCTGATGGAACACGAGCGCTCCTCAGACCGCTTCCTCTTTGAGGACGAGATATTCTGGTCGGCAAGTCCGGTCCCCCTCGGCGAGCGGGAGGTGCGGGGTATACTGCCGGTATCGACACTTGCTGATCTTGAACCCTACATCGAACCGCTGGTTGACGGGATTCTCAGGGTCATCGCCTTCTACCGGAGCCTCGGAACCCGTGCTTTCAACGCTGTGATCTTTTTTGATGCCCCGGGGACGGCGGGGCAGGGCCACCGGGCGTTCTGTTCCCTGATCTCAAGGTTGAACCCGAACAGCCTCTCTATGTGTGACTCAGCGTTCATGGAGCGACTGCACCAGGAACCGGTTGTCCTGACACTCCCCGAAGACCTGGGCCCTCTCTTCCGGGGCGGGCCGCGCGTGCCGTGAGGCTCCATAGGCATCGCTATCTTCCGGGATGAATTTCTCGAATAAAAAAGTAGTGGATGGTTTTTCTGCCTTACACGATGTACTTGCCGAGCAGGCGGATGGAGTTGGTCATGTCGGGGCCGAGAGGCGATCCGAAGATGATCTGGGTAACTCCAGCCTTTGTGAGGTCCTCACACTTCTGCTTGACCATGTCAGGGGTTCCGGCAATGGTGAAGGCGTCGATCTCCGCGTCGCCGACGAGACCACCGACGGCCTTGAAGTCAAAGCGGCCGAGGGCTTCCTTGATCTTCTCGACGTTGGCCATGTCGAGGCCGTGGCGCTGGAGAACCGGAGGCGGGGAGCCTGCGGCGATGAACGCAGCCACAATCTTTGCGGCGTTCCGGGCCTTCTTCTCATCCAGATCGATGGACATGGCGGTGTAGGCGCCGACGTCGAACTTCTTCTTGCCGACTGCATCCATCGCCTTCTTGATGATCGGGATGGCGATCTCGAAGTCCTTGGGGTTCGAGGCGTTGATAAGGGCTCCCTCACCGACTTCGCCGGCGAGCTCGAGCATCTTGGGGCCCTGGGCACCGATGTAGACCGGGATGCCCTTCTTGCCGGGCAGGGTGACACCGGTCAGCTTGGCGCCGTCGTAGTCGAAGAACTCCATGTTGCCGGTCTTCTTGACTTCTTCGCCAGCGAGAAGCTTCCTGATCTGGACAACCCCCTCTTTCAGGCGGGCAACAGGTTTGGCGGGGTCGATTGCAAGTTTCGGGAGTGTCGAGAGGTCACCGGGTCCAATGCCGAGGACGGCACGTCCGTCGGAGATCTCATTCAGGGTCGCCATGAAGGATGCGATGGCGGCCGGGGTGTCGGTGAACGTATTCATGATACCCGGTCCCATCTTGATCGTGTCGGTGTTCGCCGCGATCATGGCGAGGGTCGGGTAGGCGTGACGGTTGTTGTAGTGGTTGGTAATCCACGCAAAGTCGATATCCTTTGACTCTGCAAGCTTGGTGTAGGTTACCACCTGCTTGACATTGACTGATCCAGGCACAAATTCGATTCCATATGTTGTCAAGGCTAATACACCTCACTTGAGTAGTTACGTGCATGGAGATATATATATTATCATTTTGTGTCACCAAGCGTCATGTACCGCACATCTACTGCAAAACGAAGCGACGTAATGTGTTATCCAGGACATCCGGTAAATCCCTCCGGTTACCCGGCAGAGGTTCTTTTCGTGCAGGAAGAGAATCGGAAGTTTGAAATGCGCGTCTCCTGCCAACCCTGAGATCATCCAGCCCGGAATAATTACAGAAATATATATCTTTATCTGTACATATACTTCTCAGCAGTTTCGGGTGATATGCGCGCTCACTTTCGCAGCGATGGGTCACGCGAGGGTGCGGGCAGGGAGTAGATCTATGCGGGTGCTGGCGATTGGGCTCGGTGGCGCTGGATCGCGGATCGTGGATAATCTCTACGACCACGACCGGCGAAGTAAGGTCTGTTGCATGAGTGCGGTGGCGATCGATATCGATCCAAACGCCCTCGTGCATCTCCGTTACCTGCCGGAATCGGCACGGATCTTCTTCCCTCCGGTTGACCTTCCTGATTCCGGGGATATCATGAATATTATCGATATCGAGGAGGTGATGACCAGGATCCAGGGCATGGATACGATGGAGATCGATGCTATCCTGCTCTGTTGTGGTCTTGGGGGGAGCGTCATCGATATCGCACCCTGCATCGTCGAAGAGCTCCGGAAGTCCTACGTGGAGCCGATATTCGCACTCGCCATTCTGCCGTGCCTTGATGAGGGGAAGCGGGTCTCAGCGAAGGCATCCGATGATCTCGACCTGATTCGGGGGATCACGGATGCCGTCATCCTCTTCGATAACGAGACCTGGTCACAAAAGATCAGGGCCACCGTAGCGGCCGGGGAGGAGGGGAGTCCGGCGCGCCGGGGTTCGTCCATCGGAACGCTGAACCCACGAGTTCATTACAGAATGCTCAACGAACGTATCGCCCGCCAGATCGGTCTTCTTCTCCGCGCCGGGGAGTTCAATGAGTTCGGGCTTGAGGTCGCTGAGGTTGTCCTGGATGCCGGTGAGGTGCTCAACACCCTGAACGGGATGGGTTTCGTCGCGGTCGGCTACGCGGCCGAACGCCTGCCATCGAAGGGGTGGCTGGATTTCATCTACCGGCGGCGGTCGCTGAAGTACTTCATAGAGGGGTCGCACGAGAAAGCCGCACGGATCGTCTCGCTCGCCAAGAAGGCGGTCTATGAAGAGGTATCGGTCCCCTGTGACCTCACCAGCGCCGAGAAGGCCCTGGTGCTGATCGCGGGTCCGTCGACCGAGCTCTCGATGAAGGGATTTCAGACGGTCCGGAAGTGGATCGACCGGAGTATCGCGGGGCTTGAGATGCGATCCGGCGATTATCCAGTGAAGAATACGTCGTTTGTCGGGATCATCATCATGCTCTCGGGGCTCACCAACATCCCCCGCGTCGAGGAGCTCCGGGATATCCGGGCCGAGTACCAGTTTGAACTCGAAGAGGAGCGGTTGAAGGCTGAAGGGAGTGTCGGTGAGCCCGAAGAGGAGTACGCCTTTGCTTCCCCGCTTGAGTCTGCGTTTCTGGAGGGGAGTGATACGGTGGATAAAGATGAGATGATCGAGCTTGAGGGCACCGCCCGGGGTGGCCAGAAGGGCCGGGATGAGACCATCGATATGCTTCCACGGCCCAGGAAGGAGGATGATGATGGTGCTATCATTCTGCCCCCGAAAGGCGGTGGGGGGGTGGCCGATATCACCCGGTCGACATCGGTCACCTCATCCATGCCTGCGCCGAAGAACTCCGTCTTCAGCCCGAAGGGGATCAGTATCGAGAAGGCCGCACCGAAGGATGATGTCATGGGTACCTCTGCGCCTGTGCAACCGGTTCAACGGCCAAAAGAGGGGGTTTTCACCGGCGATCAGGTCTCGTTCGGACATAGCAACCGCCGGCCGGTCGAGAGCGCTCTTGATGAGCCCGGCATCCGCATGAAAGAGGTGCTCCCCGGGCCGAAGGATAACCTGCCGGGGCGCGGGCCTGCCCGGGGAGGGCCCCGGCCGAAGGAGGTCGACCCCGCGCGCGGCAGGCTCCGGGTGATCGATACCCCCGGGCCGTCGCCGAAGAAGAACGAAGAAGATGATGACGGCATCATCTGGATGTAAGCGTCTGCTCTTTTGTGCCGTCGATGAGAGTGGCCGAACTTGATCATCCGGGGCACCGGAGGGGGGCTTTCCGGCCGGCACCGGGCCTCTCCAGTTTTGCGATGCCGGGATCCGGTCATTTCGCCGGTTTATCGCGTCTCTACCGCCCCTTCGCTATCCTGGTACCTGCCCTGGTAAAGCCGGTCGCCGTTCCTGACCTCCTGGATGATCATCTGCACAACCCGGTCTCCCTCTGTAAGGGTTACTGGTTCCGACCCCATGTTCGTCAGGCAGAGTGTCAGCTGGCCGCGGAACCCCGGATCGACGAATCCCCCGCCGAGGAGGATGCCCCGGCGGGCAAATGAGGAGCGGCACCGGAGGGTTGCCGCGAGGTCGGCGGGGAGTTCTACCCACTCGATCGAGGGGACGAGGGTGCATGTGCCCTGCGGGAGCGTGGTTGTCCCTGCTGCACGGAGGTCGTAGGATGCGGGCTGCCGTGATGCGTCGTGGTATGGTTTGATGATGAGATCGCCGGCGCGGAGGCGGCGATCGATCTCGCTGGCTGAGAGGATCATTGTGTACTGGTACCGGCACAAAAATGCTTAATATCTTACGATAGAAACCAACGAGGGGACTCATGGGGTAGAGGATATCCTTTTGGGCTTCGAACCCAAGGACGCGGGTTCAATTCCCGCTGGGTCCATTGTTTTTTTGAGTGCGTGCCTGGGGAGATGTGCGGTCTCGGTTTACTGTTGATCCCGGCGTGGGGCGCAACGTTTGCCGGCACAGGCCTCCAGGGTGGGGTTCCTGGTGTCCCGGACCCTTGCGCGTGCCTGTGCCTGGAGGTAGATGTCTTCGAAAATGGGACTGTTTGTGTATTCTCTAAAAAAATTGTGGTATTTAGCCGATCTTGATGTAAGCTCGCGTTTGATCCTTGCTATGAGCCCAGACGTCGGTCCGATCCTTGGCAACCTCCGCATCGCGTGCCGAAGCGGTTATTGTTATCCAGTATTGCCCCGGCGTGAGGTCATTGACCGGTAACATGGTCGAGCCCGTCGTTGTATTGTCCGCTGCCATGAAGTTACCCGGTGGCAGATTCTTTTTGTAGAATGCGGTCGGCGACCGCATATCCTCGTACCGGGAGTACGCAAGGGATAGATCGACTTCTTTGGAGCCCTTGTAGGTGGTGGTCCAGTTCAGCGGGACGAAATCGGTGTATGGCCCGGAACCGGACACTGGCCCGGTGAATGCTACGGCAAGGGATGAGGTTGTGGCTCCGGTGTTGGTCAGGTCAGGGAAGACCGTGATAAATGTGTCCGGGAGTTCGAGTGTTTCAGTGCCATCGTTGAACGATATGACCGCACCCGGACCGAAGATATTGATGTTATTCTCCTCGCCGGCTTCGTAGGATGCATTCACCACGAGGCGGAAGGTCGTCTCCCAGGTCTGATCAAGGTGGATGGTGCCGATGTCGAAGTGGAGTGATTTATTCTGTCTCCAGTCGTCGGTCTGGTTGATGGTTGTAAAGTTGATGACTGGATAGTTCTCTGTGCCGTTCTTGATCCAGCTCTCGATGGTGGTGGACTTGCCGGGCACATGCCTGTAATCAAACACTTCGAACGCATCTATGATCGCCCCGCCGATCTCGACGTTCCGGAAGACGGTCATACTGGTATCGACGCCGGCCTCGGTCTTGAGCTCGCCGGCGATGCGCTTGTATATATCGGTAAGTTTTTCACCGCTCCCAGCATGCTCGTAGAATCCGCCGGTCGAGGTCGCAAGTATACCCATCGCCTCGGTGACTGTTGAGTGAGGATTGTAAGCAAACGTGATCGTATAGAGTTTCACATCGTTGGCACTGGCAAAGTGGGACATATTCTGGTTAGTGAATTTGCCGTCAGTGCATTTGTTATACTTAAGTGTTCCACCAAGGCCGTCGTAATACCGGTACTTATCTGATTCCAATGTGTTACCGCTAAATGTTTGACTTGAATTTGCAGGATACCCAGTCCCGTGCGCAATAGGGCTTCCGTCATAGTTCCAGTCACCATCGGTCATAATAACCACGGCCTTTATGGCATCAGGATCATCTTTGTTCTCTTTCTGCATAAGGATGGCTTCATAGATCGCCCTCCGTAGCTGGGTTGCGCCGTCTGGCTTAAGATCATTGAGGTTTTCATTCACCTCATTGAAGGGATCACCCAGAGCGTTATCTGTCGTCGTGGAGGAGGAAAACGAAATGAGGCCTACCCGATCACGGTCTGGGTCCATCTGGCTGATGAATGTAGATGCCGCAGATTTTGCCGCTTTCATCCTTGCGTTTGAAGTTCCCGAGTTCCGATTGATGTCCCACTTCATACTCCCCGACCGGTCTATCACCAGCACCACATCAACCGGGTCAGGCTCCATCGCATACCCGTCCCCCTTCAAGCGGATGGTGACATCGGTCGTGTTTGTCGTATGTTCATCTGTGCTGTTCACAGCGACCTTCGTATTGGAAACCTCTGTCTCTACAGAGAGGTAGGGGTAGTTCATCCAGGTCAGGTCGATGGATTGAGTGTCGCTGTGGCCCAGGGTTTCGTTCTTCCATGTTGCCTGGATGGTTGCCGTGCCTTTTGCGGTGGGACTCCAGTTCTGAGCCTTGCGATCGTTTGTGAACGCGCCCGGCCGAAATTTGACGATAGCATACCCATCAGAATTGGTGATGGCAGAATTGGTCATTAACGTCTGGTCCAGAGTCTGGTTGTAGGGTACAGAGCAGTTCGATATGATCTCAAACGTCACCTTTTCGCCACTTACCGGGTTCCCCTTGATGTCCATCACCTTTGCCCGGAGTTCTGATACTATGTCATCCTTGAGATCCCGGCTCGGCATTGTCTGCGGGCTTGCGGTGAGGACCATCTTCGTCGGATCGGTACTGGTAAACTCCACCCGTTTGGTAACAGTCACGGCCGGGTTCTCCACGACCGTTGCGGTGATATCAACGATGCCGATAGAGTCTTCGGGCCCGAAAGTGATCCAGACTTCGCCATAGGAACTTGAGTTGATGAGCTTCGACTGACTGTACAACCCCGAAGCATTCACCCAGACACTATTGCCCCCGGCCGGGTTTCCGTACTTATCGGTCAGTGTATACATCAGTGTGATCTTATCCTTCCCATTGGCCGGGACCGAGGCGGTGGATGGGTTTATCTCGCAGGTGATAGCAGTCGGTACACCGTCTGCCGCACTCCGGATAGTGATGTACCTATTCCCGACCGGCTTCGGCGGCTGGATATAGATGATATTCTCCCCGGCCAGCGTATCAACCCGGAGCCTCGCTGTGGCATTCCCGTTCTCATCCACCGGCAC
Organism: Methanomicrobiales archaeon; assembly: GCA_012521035.1. GTDB lineage: Archaea > Halobacteriota > Methanomicrobia > Methanomicrobiales > Methanoculleaceae > Methanoculleus. Next base: position 2,898 of record JAAYND010000057.1, on the reverse strand, counting down.
TGTATCGCCCTCGACAAACGCCGCACCACCGCCGGCTGAGCCCACCGTGAACTTCACCGTCTCGGCCTCGCGCCGGCTATCCACCGGATTCCCATACCGGTCAACCATCCGGATTATGATATTCGTCTCCTCCCCGGCGGTCACCTCGGGCTCATACCAGAGATTAGCGATCGCATACGGCGTCGCGTGGTCAACCTTCTGCTCGATGCTCTCCGCCAGCTCCCCCTCCAGCCCCTCGTGCGATACCGTCGCCATGATCGTCGCGGTCCCGGCGACGGTCCCCGGCCTGAAGGTCACTGTCGCTGTTCCGTTGTGGTCCGTCACCCTCTGCATGGGCGAGACCGTCCCATCCGTGCCGTTAACCGTGAATGTGACGGTAACCCCGGAGAGTGAGGTAGTACCATTTTTTACCTGTGCTGTGATGCTCGAGGTCTCTCCACTCCCCGCTGTCACCCATTCGGGACTCGCAGTGAGATACTTGATAGTATCGGGTATCGACGCCCCGGTCGGGGCTGCCAGCAGGAGCAACCCGACGATCAGACACACATACATCCATCTATTCATAAGGTCACCGATAGGCGAATTACTCCATTCAACTATATAAAGATTACTTGTAGTGAGTGCGATCCAGAGAACTCTGTTTTCATCCCGCGCCGATAACATACACTGGAATCAGATAATCACTCACGGGATGTATTCTAAAATGTATAAAATATATTTCCAGTCTTATATAGATAAAATAGTTCGCGACCTCACTCCCGGAAAAGACTCGATAACCTACAGGCTATCCGGGCCGCGCGATCTGCCCCCCCGCCTCCTTCTGTCCTTCTTCCGCCGCACCAGGAGAACTGTCCCGAGGAGGGCCACGGCAACAACCCCGGTGCCGGCCACGAGCATCCAGGCGCTGAGGGTCCTCTCCATCGTGAGCCTGACCGTAAACTCGGTTGCCCCGGGCGGGATCTCGGCATCAACCGTGGCGTTTCGGTAGCCGTCACGGGTAGCGGTAACGGTGTAAGCCCTGTTCGTAACGAGGCCTGTCTTGAGGCAGCCCGTGCTGTCGGTCACCCCCCTGACCTGATCGTTTATGACAATGACCGCATCGTCCACCGCGCCCTTCCCGCTATCCTCCACGCGGACGGTCACGCCTGCCCGGTCATACTCAAGATCCGCGATGATATCTTCTCCACTCCCCGAGACCTGACAGAGATCCGTCCACTCTCCATACCCCGGCGCCTTCACCACGATCTCGTAGGTGCCCGCGTGGATATCAGTGAGCATGAACCGGCCATACTGGTTGGTTCTGCCTTTGAATGTCCCGTTGATGTAGACCTCCGCCTCCGCGATCGGTCTCATCGCCTCGTTGAACGCCGTCAGCGAGACAGGGTATGCCGACTGTGAGAGGTGTATGAGGAGGAAAACGTTGTCTACCTCGATGTAGCGCTCCTCCTGATGCGGCTGATAATTGGGAGCCGTGACCTTGAGGGAGTAGCGCCTCTCCCGTTGCAGATGGAGCTGGAGGTTGCCATCGACATCAGTCGTGCCTGCGTGCGCACCATCGACGAAGACCCCCGCCCCCGGGATCGGGTCGGAGGTCTCAGCATCGCGGACCTGGATCGCCAGAACATCGCTCCGAAAGAGCCAGTACTGGACCTTGTTTGTACCGTCCATCTGCACGGTCTTTGAGAGGTCGTAGTAGCTTGATGCACGGATCTCGATATTGTAGAGATCCCCCGACCGTACCGAGAAGTCCGCGCCCCCGTCACTCCGTGTGGTCTCCGACCGCGAGATCCCGTCACCATCGACGCGCACCAGGGCACCGACGACTGGCTTTAAGGTTGCCGCATCGTAGACCTCGACCCTGAGGATCTCATCCCTGCGGATCATGTCAACCTGGATCCTGGTCCTGTCGGCGTCAACCCAGCCCACCCAGTCCCGGTAACCTTTCCGCACCGCCTTCAGGCGCAGATCCTTCCTCCCCGGATGGGTATAGGAGTAGGTGCCGTCTGATGCGGTGATTCCCACGTACTCCCCATCGATGTATATGGATGCATCAGCGAGGGAGTTGCCGCTCCTCTCGTCGAACACGTCGATCCGCAGGGTGGCTGCCTGCACTGTCCCGCATATAAGGATGCACGCTATGAGGATGCCTATGATGCGGTGATATCGAGCCATGCTGGAGTGTACTGGTGCCCCGAAATTTGAGTGCATCGGTTTACATCCAGCGCTCAGCCGGAACACGCTCAAAGACCATCCCTTCGACGAGGACCGGCATCAGTGTCCGTCCGACCTCTATTGTGCGTTCAAGCCGCCACTCCCGGTCAGCGTAGATGGTGAATATGGGGTCACCTTTCTTTACCCGGGTTCCTTTCTTTGCGTGGATATCGAGCCCCGCGCCGTGGTCGTAGGGGGAACCGGCAAGCCGCGCGAGGGTCACGAGCGCGCGGTTGTTGAGCTCGATAACGTAGCCGTCGTGCGGTGCCCGGACGTCGAAGCAGTACTCTCCGGGAACGATATCTTCAGCCTTCACCGTCGGGTCGCCGCCCTGGATCTCGATGATCTGGTGCATCTTCTCAAGCGCCTTCCCGCTCCGGAGGAGTTCGGCCGCCATATCGAATCCCTGGCCGTATGCCGCTTTTCCGGCCATCTCAAGCGCTATCCCGGAGATCGAGAGACTTTTCTGGATCAGGGAGTGTGGTTCGGTCGCCCCTTCGAGGACGGAGAGTGCTTCGCGCACCTCAAGATTCGGGCCGATGGTGCGGCCGACGAGCGATTCCCCGTAGCTGAGTGCGCACTCGACACGCATGCCGAGCCTCTCCCCGAGTTCGATGAACTCCCGGGCGAGTTTCCGGCCTTCCTGGACATCCTCGATCTTGGTGTTCCGGCCGACCGGTATATCGA
>JAAYND010000056.1 GCA_012521035.1 Methanomicrobiales archaeon | reverse complement strand
TGATGTCGTGCGGGTGCTCTGTCGTCACCTCGTTGAGCCTGCCTTCACGCATCCTCCAGAAGAAGGTGACGACCAGCATCTGCGTGAAAATCCCACGCTCACCGACGCTACTCATCACCGCCTTCGGTGATCTCCCAGCGGCCACCCTTCTTTGGACCTACCCGTTTGATCTGACCCGCCCGCTTCAGTTGCTGGATCTGCCATTCAATCCCTTTGGGTGTGATACCGATCTGCTCTGCGAGCTCATTCGTGCTGATAGATGGGTTGGCTGCGATCAGGGCTAGGATCTTATCCCTAGTTTTTTCCCTAGTTTCTTCCCTAGGTTTTTCCCTAGGTTCGCCGGCACCTCTACCCCGGATCCGGCGGATGATCGTCTGGAACCCATCACTGACAGCAAACTCCGGCTCCGGCAGCCCGGCCTCGGTGCAGCGCCGGATCATGTCCCGCGTCCCCGTACCCATCCGCTCGATGTAGCCGGTGAGATACATAGGTTCGGCAAGGAGCGGGTTGCCCGGTACCGAGCCGTGGGCCTGCCGGAGTTTCTCGAGCGTCAGGGACGGCGGGAGCGTGCCCGGGTTCCAGACCTCCAGGCGGTCGGCAAAGAGCATCACCTGCACGCTGCCGTTGCTCGTGTAGTCGCGGTGGGCGACCGCGTTGACGATCGCCTCCGCCACCACCTCCTTCGGGATCTCGTAGCGCACCGGGGCCTGCGGACCGGCCTCGCGGGTCCCGACCGAGAGGGCGATCTTGCCGAGGACGAAGTCCACCGCCGCGTCCACGAGATCGAAGACCGTGCCCTTGTAGACCTGGTAGGACGGGATCGGTTTGGCCACCTCGGTGCCGTGGAAGTGGGCGCACTTGATCTCGGAGGAGATCAGAAACCGTTGCGGCTGTTTGCCGAAGAGGAGGACCGCGGCGTTCGTCACCCGCCCGTCGTCGAGCAGGTTCAAGTGCTCCAGCAGGTCAGCGGGAGAGGCACCGGGGGCGAGGGGGAACCGGCGGGTCGCTCTGGCCGTACGGAGGAACCACGCCATACGTTCAGGATCCAGGTGTTCGAGTGTCGCCTTCGTGCACGGGGCCGCGTCGAAGGGGCCGGAGCGGATGAGCTGCTTCTCCTCCAGGTACTCGACCAGCGCCGCATACAGCCCGGCGACCAGTTCCGAGGGGGTGTTGAACCGCTTCCGGATCAGCCCTCCCTCCGCCCGGCGAACAAGCGCACGCATCTTCGGGTGGCGGGCATCGTCGTCCGTGCCCCTGACGTAGATGAGTCGGTACTTCCTTTCAGCGGTGGCGAGGTCGAACTCTCGCTCGGTCGGCGAGAGACCTTCGGCGTTCTCGGAGCCGTAGTCGTTCCCGAAGAGCCCGACATAGATGTCGCACCGCCGGACCTCGTCGAGGTAGAGGTTGTCGGTGCGGCGGTCGGCGGCCGGGACATCCTCGAAGAAGAAGACCTCGAAGAACCGCCGCATCAGTGCGTCGCCCCGCAGGTAATCACGGAGAGCCGCCCGCTCGTCGGCGAACTCCTTCTGCACGCTACTGATGAAGATGCGGATGGGGGTCATGCCGCAGCTCTCATGAAGTCCATCGCGGATGCTCCCAAATGGGTCCAGGCACCGATCTTTCCGACTGCCATGTCTCCCCTCTACATACCTCTGATTTCGTTCTGAGTATTCTCCCGGGAATGAAGAAGAATCTAACGTGGTTTATGGCGGCAGGGTTGTTTGCTGCTATCGGAATGAGATTCAATCCGAACTGCATTGACGTTAACGGTTTGCACCGTGCGGCGTCGGGTGATGGTAGCAATGAGATGGTGTTCTGCTCTAACGAACTATCGAGCGGGTAACCGTTCTGCATCCTTCAGTTCTACGGTGCGAACCGATCCGTATCCTCCCGCTCTCGTGCGTTTGTCAGGCCCAGTGCTGCTGTGACTCAGTAAAACCCGAAGAGAGTCATCATGTAGGCGTTCTCCTGTACTGACACCTACACTACCCACAGCAGGTTTCCCACAATCCAACACCCGAACCCTATCCGCCTGATGCCCTGCGACCGCAAAGCCACCAGCGCCGCCCCGGCCATGCCGAGCACCACGGCCGGCCCCTGCAACGGATCGACAGGGATCACCGTATCCCCTCCCTCGCGTTCCCCTCCCGCACAAGCCGTGCATAACATCCCTCGCAGATCTTCGCCTGCGCCTCTCGCGAGCGGTAGACCGCTTTTGCGGCACCGCATACGTCGCACCGGCCGAGTTCGACCCTCACCCGGGCAAACGATCTCGGGTCAAGCACCCCCGACAGCGGCCGGACATCGTTTGCAGCAGTTGCACCCGTGTTGCAAAGGGGTGTGCAAAGGGGTGTGCAAACACTTCTCACGATCGAACTCTTCGATGCGTTGAGGTTTTTTCGATTCACCGTCAAACACTCATATTTGATCTTTTCATTTGCAACAGGTCCAGGAACACACGGCACACCCCGGCCATGCACAGGATCATGGTGCTCTTCTAGTGGAACAGGATCCGGTGAACTGTGTGATCCGGAATTTGTTGCAAACGACCCCGGCTCGCAGGCATCAGTTTCTGCGGTAATCTCCCTGTTCGTCAAATCCCCCTCACTCCATTGAGAACTTCGACCCTCGATCTCTTTGCACTCCTGTTTGCACACCCCTTTGCAACGGGGTTTTAGATGTTGCAAACCGTCACCAGAAGGTGGTGAGGAGTCGTCCTCCCCTCCTTCGTCTTCATCCTCCAGCCAGACCGCGAGCTGCGCCGTCCACTCCCGGTAGCGCTCGGCGTCGAACTGGAAGTGGGACTCGTGTCGGCGGACGGTCGTCCCGGTGCTCTCGTCGATGACCGTCGCGTCCACCACGCCGAGCGCCGGGCACTTCTCGAGAAGCCCGCAGTAGACCATGCCCCTCGCGGTGTAGCCCTGCAGGATCCGCCGGACCTGGTGGTACGACAGTCCTGTCGCCTGCTGCAGCATCCGGACCGTGAACGTCTCCCACCCCATCCGGGCGATCGTGGCGAGCGCCGCCGCTTCGTTCCGGGTCATCTTCGAGTCCTGCCCGCCGCCCTCCTGGTTGATTGCGGCGTAGAGCCGGGCGGCCGCGTCGAAGTCCTGCCGGGCCGCCTCGATCCGGACCTCATCGCCCGTCTCCTTCCCCTCCCGCTGCAGGAACCGCAGGGCCGCGTGGCACTTGATCAGGTCAAAGAGCATCGCAGGGTTCCGGCGGTTCGCGACGTTCGAGAACTGGATCCTGCGGGCGAAGGGGATCCGGACGAAGATCCGCTGCTGCTTCAGGACCGACCAGAGCGCCCGGCAGGTCGAGACGTCCGGGTCGTCGCCCCTCCGGTATGCGCCGGCCTCAACCTGCTTGAGGTGCTCGAGCACCCGCCGGTCCTGCTCGGCCGAGTCGTCGATCCAGACCGTCAGCATCCGGTTCATCACCTGGTCGTCACCCGGGTTCTCGACCTTGGCGAGCCACCAGACGCACCGCTCGGGAATCGAGCAGACCCGAAGCTGCCGGTCGGCCGTGACGGTCCGATGCTCGATCGGTTCGTGGAAGGACGAGGTGGCCGACTTCAGGACCTCCTGCAGGTCGTCCGAGAGCGAGGTGTCGTCGAAGAGGATCACCGTCCCCGGCCGGAGGTCGTCAGCGTAGTAGAGCGCCTTGTTCGAGACAGTGCCGGTCATCCTGTGGGACTCCGGGATGAGGTTGAGCATCGTGGTGCAGGCGTGGCTCTTCCCCTTCCCTGAGTTGCCGGAGATCGAGACGTGCAGCCCCTTCGTGTTCGCGACCGACTGCGAGGCGACGGACATCGCGAGGCACTCCGCGACGGTCCGGTCGCCGACGTGGGCTTTGTTGAAGGTTTCGATGAGGAAGGCAAGCGGGTCGCCGCTCTTGAGGATCTCGATGGCACGGGCCTGGTGCTCGTCCTCGATGAGAACAGGAGGAGGGGGCGGTATCTCCTCGACCTTCTTCGCCGGGGTCCGGGTCCGCTTCGGCTCGTACATCTCCCGGAGTTCCGGCCAGCGCTGGGCACCCCCGCCGCAGCTTGCGTGGTGGCAGCCGGCGAAGATGGCGCCGTTTGCAAACTGGATCGCGAACGCACCGTCTTTGTGGGCTGACGAGAACGGGCACTCGTCGAGGACGTAGAGGGTCCCACCCTGGTAGGGCCTCGTGCTCCGGACCGCGATGCTGTGGTCCAGGAGCCAGGAGGCGAGGTCGATGCCGGGACCGTTGCCATTTGTTTTCTTCGACCGCGATGGCTCGTCGCGGGGGAGGAGCTCGGCGAGGTGCTGCAGATATTCCGGGGGGACCATGCGGACATCGTCCGGCACGGCGAGCAGCCTCGCCCGCCGGTGCGGCCGCTCCGGGGTGTTGTCGCCCTTCCGCGAGAGCGTGCCGTAGAGCTTCCAGATCCGGGCGGCGTTGTGGTTCGCGGTATCGACGGTGACGGCCTCGTTCGAGAAGAGGGCGTCGAGGGTCGCGAGGCAGTTCTTCACGAGCACGGTGGCCGCCTCGTCGTTCGGGAGGTCGATCCGGTAGAGGAGGTGTGCCCCGTTCCCGGAGTCAGCCCGGACGGGCGCAGGGAACCCCTGCTCCGCGAGGTAGGTTGCGATCCGCTCCGCAGCGGCGAGCGCCGCGTCGTGCTCGGCGTCCGTGGATGAGACCCCGCTCGGCCGGACCGGGTCGATGTCGACCGGGAACCAGCGCCGGCGGTTGATGTCGGCGTCGGCCGTGGTGGCATCCTTCCGGGACAGCCGCATCTTGATCCGGTTCGCCCGCCGGGCGAGAAGGGCCGGGTTCACGGTGTTGAGGGTGACGTAGATGCCGGCGACCGCTGGATCTGCGTCGAGTGCCTCCACGGCCCGGGCGAGCACCTCGTGGTCGTCGAAGTAGCCAGAGTGGGTGACGCCATCAGCGAGTGCCCGGACCTCGACCACGCTGCCAGAGGCAGCGAGGACGTTCACCGTGTTTCTGATCTCGTCACTCGCACCTCTGGTGCTCGAGCTCCGGCCCAGTGGCCCGTCGCTCATCCGGTCACCCCCGGCACCAGGGGGAAGAGGGGAGCGGAGATGGCCTCCCCGCGGGCAACCCGCTGGAAACTGATGAGCGGGATGATGTAAGAGCCGACGCGGGTATGGAGCATCACCGCCTTGCCCGAAGCGTTCATCGCCGCGTGGCCCTCGATAGCGACTTCGCTCACCAGGATCCCGCCCGGGGTCGTCCGCGAGCGGTCCTCGCAGATCGGGATAACCCTGCCGTAGAAGAGCAGGTTCTTGAGGTCCTCAGGCTCGATCCGGTACTTCTCGGCGTCGACGGAGATGTGAAGCACCCCGCCGGTGCCGTGGGAGAGGGTGCCGGGCTCAGTCATGGCCGGCAGCCTCCTGTGCGGTTACGGTCGTGATGGTGTAGTAGTGGCAGCCGGTCCGGACGACGTGGATCTCCCGGATCGCCTTGCCGTGCCGGCCGACCTCGGTTGCCACCACCTGCGAGATGAGGTAGAGCGGGACCGGGTTCGGTCTGCATCCTTCCCGACTCATAGCGGGCACGCTCCCGGGGTGGGCATCCTTATATCGTTGCAGTGCCGAGTACCATTGGCGGCCCGGTGCACCCTGGTGCTGTGAACATTTGGTTGTGCCTGGCTGCCGCCGCAGAT
>JAAYND010000055.1 GCA_012521035.1 Methanomicrobiales archaeon | reverse complement strand
CCTGCTCGGCCGAGTCGTCGATCCAGACCGTCAGCATCCGGTTCATCACCTGGTCGTCGCCGGGGTTCTCGACCTTCGCGAGCCACCAGACGCACCGCTCGGGTATCGAGCAGACCCGGAGCTGCCGGTCCGCCGTGACGGTCCGGTGCTCGATGGGTTCATGGAAGGACGAGGTGGCCGACTTCAGAACCTCTTGCAGGTCGTCGGAGAGTGAGGTGTCGTCGAAGAGGATCACCGTTCCCGGCCGGAGGTCGTCGGCGTAATAGAGCGCCTTGTTCGAGACGGTGCCGGTGAGTTTGTAGTCTTTCGGAATGATGTTGAGCATGGTGGTGCAGGCGTGGCTCTTCCCCTTGCCGGAGTTGCCGGAGATGGAGACGTGCAGCCCTTTCGTGTTTGTCACCGACTGCGAGGCGATGGACATGATCAGGCACTCCGCGACGGTTCGGTCGCCGACGTGGCTCCTGTTGAAGGTGTCGAGGAAGAAGGCGAGCGGGTCGCCGGTCCGGAGGATCTCGATGGCACGCGCCTGATGTTCATCCTCGATGAGAACGGGCGGCGGAAGCGGCGGCAACTCGGTTTTCTTCTCTGGGATCCGGGTTCGCTTCGGCTCATACCTCTCCCTGAGTTCCGGCCAGCGCTGCGCTCCCCCGCCGCAACTTGCGTGATGACAACCGGCGAAGATGGCGCCGTTCGCGAACTGGATCGCGAACGCTCCGTCCTTATGCGCCGACGAGAACGGGCACTCATCGAGGACGTAGAGGGTGCCGCCCCGGTAGGGTCTCGTGCTCCGCACGGCGATGCCGTAGTCGAGGAGCCAGGCGGCGAGGTCGATGCCGGGGCCGCTGCCGTTCGTTCTCTTCCGTTCAGGGGGCTCTTCCCGGGGGAGGAGCGCGGCGAGGTGCTCCAGATACTTCCGGGGCATCGTGCGGATCTCGTTTGGGATAGCGAGGATCTTCGCCCGCCGGTGCGGCCGCTCCGGCGTGTTGTCGCCCTTCCGCGAGAGCGTCCCGTAGAGTTTCCAGATCCGGGCGGCGTTGTGGTTCGCGGTGTCGACGGTCACGGCCCCATTCGAGAAGAGGGCGTCGAGGGTCGCAAGCGCACCCTTCACGACCTCCGTTGCCGCCTCGTCGTTCGGGAGGTCCACCCGGTAGAGGAGGTGGGCGCCGTTCCCGGAGTCAGCCCGGATGGGCGCCGGGAATCCCTGCTCCGCGAGGTATGTGGCGATCTGCTCTGCAGCGGCGAGGGCGGCCGCGTGCTCAGCGTCTGTAGATGAAACCCCGCTCGGCCGGACCGGGTCGATATCGACCGGGAACCAGCGGCGGCGGATGATGTCGGCGTCGGCGGTCGTGGCATCCTTCCGGGAGAGCCGCATCTTGATCCGGTTCGCCCGGCGGGCGAGGAGGGCCGGGTTCACCGCGTTGAGGGTGACATAGATCCCGGCGACCGCCGGGTCGGCGTCAAGGGCCTCGACGGCCCGGGCGAGGGCGTCGTAGTCATCGAAGTAGCCGGAGTGGGTGACGCCGTCGGCGAGCGCCCGGACCTCGACCACGCCACCGTCAGAGGCGAGCACATTGACAGCGCTCCTGATTCCGTCGCTACTCGCACCTCTGGTGCTCGAGCTCCAGCCCTGCGGCCCGTCGCTCACCCTGTCACCCCCGGCACCAGGGGGAAAAGTGGGGCGGAGATGGCCTCCCCGCGGGCGACCCGCTGGAAACTGATGAGCGGGATGATGTAGGAGCCGACGCGGGTATGGAGCATCACCGCCTTGCCGGAGGCGTTCATCGCCGCGTGCCCTTCGATGGCGACCTCGCTGACCAGGATGCCGCCCGGGGTCGTCCGCGAGTGGTCCTGTGTGATCGGGATCACCCTGCCGTAGAAGAGCAGGTTCTTGAGGTCCTCGGCCTCGAGCCGGTACTTTTCGGCATCGACGGAGATGTGGAGCGCTCCGCCGCTGCCATAGGAGAGGGTGCCGGGCTCATTCATGGCACGCCGCCCCCTGTCCGATCACGGTCGTGACGGTGTAGAAGTGACAGCCGGTCCGGACGATGTGGATCTCCCGCACCGCTCGACCATATCGAGCGATCTCGGCGGCTACGATCTGCTGGACCAGGTAGAGCGGGACGATTCCGGCGCGTCGCTCGTCGGTAGCTGGTCTTATCCCTTCGGACGGAGAAGAGTTGTTGGCAGTCCCGTGTGAATCGATGTTGGTGCACGCTTCATCCCGTGGGCTGCCGTCTATCCTGTCTGTGCGTTGCATTTTGTTCCCTCGTTGTGTGGCGTTATCAATCTGGCTTTACCGTCGGCGATCCACTTCTCCCAGACGAGTTTTGCTATCGGGTCCGGGATGTGG
>JAAYND010000054.1 GCA_012521035.1 Methanomicrobiales archaeon | reverse complement strand
CAGTATCCCCGTCAAAAAGATCGAGGGGAACTTCTGGAAGGTGCTCGCCCCGCTTGACCTCGCTCTGTTTGAGCAGACGAAGGCGTTCAGCTACCTCCTCGTCCCTGACGGAGACGCAGGAGAAGAGGCTCAGCTGGCGTTTGACGATCTCCGCTACCGGGACAGCCCGAACCCCGGGAAGAGCGGGGTATGCTTTGCACGGGTCCATGATGCAATAGTCGACCGGGCCGCTGGAGAGGTCAGGGGGCTTGTCCTCGGGGTGGCCTACGGCCGTGGTTTCCCACCCTTCGCTGAGGGAGATATCGCGGTGCTCCATCCCCGGTTCACCGATTTTACCGCCCAGCGTCGTATCGATCGCCTTCTCACCCTGGACGAAGAGCCCGGGAACGCATTCATCCGGCTCCTCCGGGATCCCCGTGGGTTCGCCTCCCCGATCGATGAACCGGAGAAGGTCATCCGTGAAGCAGAGAACCTCGCTCTTGAGACCGGCGGGTTCACCCCCGGCCAGGCCCGGGCACATCACCAGGTGCTGACGAACCGCCTGACCCTTGTCTGGGGGCCGCCAGGCACCGGGAAGACGCACTTCCTTGCAGCAGCCCTCCTCTCCCTCATCAAAGCACGGAGGGCGAACGGGGAGCGTATAAGGGTGGGCGTCACAGCGTTCACCCATGCTGCCATCGAGAATCTGCTCGTCAAGATGCAGGAATCGGTCGACGAGTTCGGCCTCACGACCGCCCTCCCGATATACAAGCTGCGGGACCTCAAGACTCCTGGCGGCAAGCGGTCTCTCGAAGCACTGCCCCATGACCGGGCCGATACCGTCATCGGCTACCCCTCCCTCCTCCTCGGTGGGACGGTGCATAGCTTTGCGAGGCTCGAGAAAGTCCTCCCCTCCCTCGATCTCCTGGTCGTCGATGAGGCTTCGCAGATGAGACCGGCCGAACTTGCGATGGTGCTTCCCGTCCTCGCTGACGGGGGACGGCTCATTCTCGCGGGGGATGACCTCCAGCTCCCTCCGATCGTCCAGGGTGAATACCCGGTGCCTGAAGACGGCCTCCCCGGGCTTGATGACTCCATATTCGCCTACCTCCGGCACCGCGACGATCCCGACCAGCCTGTCTATACCCGCCAGCTCGGGGAGAACTGGCGGATGAACCACACCCTCTCCCGGTTCGCGGCAGAGACACTCTATGGCCCGGGGTATACCCCCGCAACCGACGATACCGGGAGGCAGAGGATCGATCTTCTCTCCCGCAGATCGCCGGCAGAGGAGTGTATTGAGTGGATACTCGATCCGGAGTACCCCCTCGTCCTCTGCGTGCTTGAGAACGTCCAGACGACGATCGAAAACCCAGCGGAGGCGGCGCTTGTCGCAAAAATTGCCCACGAACTCCGGGAGAGGCTCATAGCCCCCGGCACAGGGGAGCCCTACCCGGCGACGGAAGAGGGCGACTACCTCTTCTGGCTCCACGGCCTCTTCATCGTCAGCCCGCACCACGCCCAGATCGGCGCCATACGGACCCTTCTTGCCGGTGAGCGGGACTGGAAGTCCCCACCGTTTGTGGATACGGTCGATAAGATGCAGGGGCAGGAGGCGGAGGCGGTCATCGTCAGTTACGGCGTGAGCGACGTGGAGACGGCGCTCGGGGAGGCGGAGTTCATATACAGCCGGAACCGCCTGAACGTATCGCTGACCCGGAGCCGGGCGAAATGTATGGTCTTCCTCCCCCGGCCGCTGCTGGAGCCGCCGCTCGATCTTGTGCAGAACGAGAAGGCGGCGGCGGGGCTCCGGCATATGCTCGACCTCCAGGAGTTCTGCCGGACGCATGGAGAAGAGAGGACGTTTGACCTCGGATGGGTGGATGGGGCGGCAGGAGCCCGGCTCACCGTGCTCAGGGCACGGGAGGTTGTAGCCGATCATCCGACCTCAGCGCACTTATAGGAAGGCATCCGATACCACAGGAGAGAAGTATGCAAGCCCGATCTGTACACTACCTGATCTGCCTGATCCTCGCTGCCTGCATCATGGTGGCGGGATGCTCTATCCCCGGGGGCCGGCCGGAGATAGTCCCCGGTCTTCCCCACGGCGACCTCCTCGTCCACTTCATCGACGTTGGGCAGGGTGACTCAATCCTCGTAGAGTTCCGCGATAAGGCCATGCTCGTCGATGCCGGTGAGCGCGATATGGGGGAGCACGTCATAGCGTATATCCGATCGCGGGGGATCGAGCGACTCGATGTTGTGGTGGCGACCCATGCACACTCTGACCACATAGGTGGCCTCCGTGACGTCATATCCACCTTCCCTGTCGGCCGGTTCATCGATGCCGGGCAGCCACACCCCACGGTGACCTACGAGAACCTGCTCACCCGGATAGAGGAACTGGGTATACCGTACGTGGTGGCGGAGCGGGGGCAGACGATCGCCCTTGACCCGGATCTCGAGATCCTGATCGAGAACCCGGGGAAGAAGCCGCTCGGCGATATAAACGAAGACTCGATCGTCCTGAAGGTGACCTACGAGGATGTCTCCTACCTCCTGACGGGCGATGCCGGGAGGCCGGCGGAGGAGAGCATGATGAAGGCCGGGCTCGACCTCGATGCGGATGTCCTGAAGGTCGGGCACCACGCGAGCCGGCATGCATCATCGGCCGGGTTCCTGGCCGCGGTCAGCCCCTCGATCAGCGTCATCACCGTCGGGGCGGGGAACGACTACGGCCACCCCCACGAAGAGGTGCTCGAACGCCTCGGGGCGATCGGTTCACGCATCCACAGGACCGACCTTGAGGGGACCGTCATCGTCGCCACCGATGGGAGGGTGCTCGCCGTCACGACTGAAGGGAACCCCTCCCCCTCGCTGACGCCCCGGGTGACGATCACTCAACCCCCCTCCGGCGTGTACATAGCTGGCCTGGACCTCCTGGATGAGGAAGTTCTCATCACAAACGCCGACGCGACGGCGGCAAACCTCACCGGCTGGATGATCACCGATGAAGGGACGCGAAACACCTACACATTCCCGCTCTTCACCCTTGACGCAGGGGCCAGCGTGACAGTCCACACAGGCCCGGGCAACGACACGGTGACCGACCTCTACTGGGGTCGAAAGGGCCCCGTCTGGAACAACGATGGCGACATCGCCACGCTCTCTGACCCGGCCGGCGGGGTCGTAAGCATCATGGAGCGATGAGGTATGCCGGATGAGTCAACAATCCGCGTGAGCCTCGACCGGATCGAGGAGGGGCTTGCCGTCCTCCTCCTCCGCGATGATGAGTCGGTCCGCTTCACCCTCCCCCGCACCCTCCTGCCCCGGAGCGCCTGCGAGGGTGACATCCTTGAGATCATGATCCGCCGGGACGTCGCGGCGACGGAGGAGGCGCGGCGGCGTGTGGCTGAGCGTATCGAGAGGATGCGGAGGAGAGACCTGGAGTAGAGGGGGTGGCCGGAGCCCCCGCTACGAAAAGATGAGGAGCATTCAGTCCGGTCATGCACCCGGACCGGCCAAAAAAAGAGGGTTTAGATCTTTTCTGCCCGGCGGGCCACCTCGTCCCAGTTCACGACGTTCCAGAATGCATCGACGAACTGGCCCCGGTTGTTCTTGTAATCGACGTAGTAGGCGTGCTCCCAGACATCGAGCACCATCAGTACCGGGAACGACGGGAAGACGTTGTTGCTGTGCTTCTCGATCTGCATGATCATCGGGCGGTCCGTTATGGTGCAGTATGCCAGCGCCGCCCAGCCTGACCCCTCGGTGCTGGTAGCGGCCTTCGAGAACTCCGACTTGAACCGGTCAAACGATCCCCACTCCCGGTCGATCATATCCGCGAGGGCGCCCCCGGGGGTGCCGCCGCCCGTGCCGGCCGGTGCCATGCCCGGCCAGAAGAGGGAGTGCAGGACGTGGCCGCCGATGTTGAACGAGAGTTCCTTTAAGAGCGCTTTCATGTCGAGGTCGAGTCCCTCCTGCCGGGCCTTCTCGAGTTTCTCAAGGTTCGCGTTCGCCCCGGTCACGTAACCCTGGTGGTGCTTATCGTGGTGCAGGGAGAGCTGTTCCTTTGAGATGTGCGGCTCAAGGGCATCCGGCGCGTAGGGCAGGGGTGGCAGTTCATACTTCTTCAGTGGTGCAGTCATCATCTTTTGTACAGCCATAGGCATCATTTCAACAGTGGAGCTGGAGCTATTTTATGGTGCCGATCCCGCATCGATACTGCATATTGCCCGTTAGTTCTGAGTTTCGGTGCTGGAAATTGGTTTGATCTGGTATCGCCTTCACCCGATTTACCAGGATGAGCCAGCGTGTGAGATGGATTATATGGTCTCAGGAATGAAGCCTTATGCGCTCCCCTTACTCCGGGAGCCAGAAAAAAGTATTCGGGGTGGATGGAGCGCTTCAGCGGAACCTCTGCCAGAGGATCCTGCCCATAACCCGGAAGGTGAAGTCGAGTTCTTCGAAGCCCGGTATACCGCGCTCCCTGAGGATCCTGCGGCCCCGGTCCATGGAGTCTCCGCCGAGCAGCGTCCCGACGATGACGTTCTCGGTCTTCTCTGAGAACCGGACGATCTGGTTTGCGAGCTGATCGGACCCGATGACGAGGTTCGGGAATCCTACCACGAAGGCCATATCCCAGAAGTCCTGGTGTTTGGCGAGGATATCGAAGACCTGTTCAAACCGCTTCTCGTTAGCATCACCGAGGAGGTCGATCGGGTTGTTCTTGTTCCAGAAGTCCGGCAGGATAGCGTCGAGATCCTTGAGGACCGCCGGCGGCAGGTTGACCAGGTCGACGTTGTAGCGCTCGGCGTAGTCGGAGGAGAGAACTGCAAACCCTCCGGCGTTCGTGATCACGACCGCCCGCTTGCCTCTCGGGTAGCCCTTCGGGAGCGCGAGCATCTCGGCGACCTGGAACGCGCCAGTCAGGGTGTGGACCGGGATAACGCCGGATTCACGGAACGCTTCCATGTAGACGTCGTATGATCCCGAGAGCGATCCTGTGTGGGATGATGCGGCCTCCTGCCCCTTCTGGGATGACCCGGACTTGATCGCCACGACGGGTTTGGTCTTTGAGACTTCGCTGACGACCTTCATGAAGGTCTTACCGTCCCGGAGTTCCTCGATGTAGAGGATGATGCCCTTGGTCTTTGGATCGCGCTCCACGAATCTGAGGTAGTCGATGAAGTTCAGGTCGGCCTGGTTTCCTACCGATATGACGGCAGAGAACCCGATATCCTGAGCGATGCTCCAGTCGACCACGGTGTTGATGATGGCGCCACTCTGGGAGATGAAGGCGATGTTGCCCTGCTTTGGGGACTGGTGGACGTAGGTGGTATCGATGCCGCGTGGGGGTATGATCAGGCCGAGGCAGTTTGGACCCACGATCCGCGTACCGTAGCCCCGGGCGATATCGAGGACGCGGTCTTCGAGTGCCTTTCCTCCCTCTCCCATCTCCCTGAATCCGGCGGTGATGATGACGGCCATGGTCACTCCTTTCTGTCCACACTCCTCGATAACGGAGGGCACATGTTTTGCCGGGACCGTGATGACTGCCATATCGACGGGGTTTGGAATATCGAGGACGGAGGGGTACGCCTTGAGTCCCTGCACCTCAGGGCGTTTGTTATTCACCGGGTAGAGCTGGCCGGGGAAGTGGAGGAGGTTGTGCATGATGGCATAGCCCATCTTCCTCGGCTCTGATGATGCCCCGATGACCGCTACGGAACGTGGTGTGAAGTACTCGATCGGCACGAACGGTCGTTCCTGTACTGTTTTCTCCACCGCCGTATCATCTACAAAGACCCGCGCGTCGACGATGCAGGCTCCTGATTCATAGAGCCTGACCGGGTTGATATCGAACTCGACGACGTTTCTATTCTCGGAGAAGAACCGGTTGATAGCCCAGATCACTGACACGAGCGCCTCTTCATCCCGGGGCTTCATCCCACGGTAGCCCTTGATCATGGGGTAGCCGTGGATCTCACGGACCATCTCCCGGATGGCGTCTTCTGAGACCGGCAGGATCCGCAGGGTCACGTCCTTCATCAGCTCGACGAGCGTTCCGCCCATACCGAAGGTGAGCACCTTGCCAAACGCAGGGTCGGTCTTTCCGCCGACGATCAGCTCCAGTCCGGGAGCTGCCTGCTGCACGACAAGAACACCTTTGATCTCGGCTTTGGGATCAAACGCCTTCGCGTTCTTGACGATCTTCTCAAACGCATCTTCTGCCGCTTTTTTCGACCCGACGCCTACTATCACACCGCCCGCATCACTCTTGTGAATGATCTGAGGCGAGTAGACCTTCATGACGACCGGAAAACCGATCTTCTCTGCCGCCTTGGCCGCCTCGGCAGCCGTCTGGACGATTGCATGCTCAGGTACCGGCACTCCGTATTGTTTCAGGAGGTCGTATGATTCGAACTCACTCAGCATTCTTTTTGCCATGGTTGTTTCCTCAAATAGTTGAGCATCTCTGTGATTCTGCAGTTCATGTTCCCGGGCAGACGT
>JAAYND010000053.1 GCA_012521035.1 Methanomicrobiales archaeon | reverse complement strand
GGACCTGTGACGGTGGAACGACCTCCCGGTGGTCTGCGATGCAGATCGGTATGTCCTTCATCGCCGCCTACCGTATGTGCGCCGGTGAGGCAGCCGTCGCTGACCTCTCCTACGCTGCAAAGCACGCAGGCGTCGTCCAGATGGCCTCGCTCCTGCCCGCCCGGCGTGCCCGTGGTCCAAACGAGCCCGGCGGTATCAAGTTCGGTCTCTTCAGCGACATCATCCAGGCGAACCGGAAGTATCCAAACGACCCCGCAAAGGCCTCCCTTGAGGTCGTCGGTGCCGGTGTCATGCTCTTTGACCAGATCTGGCTCGGCTCCTACATGTCCGGCGGTGTCGGATTCACCCAGTACGCAACCGCGGCCTACACCGACAACATCCTCGATGAGTACACCTACTACGGCATGGACTACATCAAGGAGAAGTACAACGTCGACTGGAGGAACCCGAGCGTGGGCGACAAGGTCAAACCGACCCAGGACGTCGTCAACGACCTGGCAACCGAGGTCACCCTCAACGCCATGGAGCAGTACGAGCAGTTCCCGACCATGATGGAAGACCACTTCGGTGGATCCCAGCGTGCCGGTGTCATCGCCGCTGCCTGCGGTCTGACCTGTTCGATCGCAACCGGGAACTCGAACGCCGGTCTCAACGGCTGGTACCTCTCGATGCTCCTGCACAAGGACGGCTGGTCACGTCTCGGATTCTTCGGCTACGACCTCCAGGACCAGTGCGGATCGGCAAACTCGCTCTCCATGGAGCCCGACCGCGGTCTGATGGGCGAACTGCGTGGTCCAAACTACCCGAACTACGCGATGAACGTCGGCCACCAGGGCGAGTACGCCGCTATCGTCGGCGGTGCTCACTACGGCCGTGGCGATGGGTTCTGTTACAGCCCGCTCGTCAAGGTCTGCTTCGCCGACCCGGCCCTGAAGTTCGACTTCGCCGAACCCCGCCGTGAGTTCGCGAAGGGTGCAATCCGTGAGTTTATGCCCGCCGGTGAGCGCTCGCTCATCACCCCGGCGAGGTAAAACTCCTCCAACCCCTTTTTAGGTGCACGTCCTTACAATCAGCGATCGCAAAGAACATTCCTGCCGATCAGCTGGACTCAGGTGGAGCGAGTGGTTCTCACTCGCCCACGTGTTATTAAGCCAGTCATCTGTACCATATCGTCAGATGTCTCTCCATAAGTATTCAGATTCATCCGCTTTCTCTCTCTCGTCTCAGTATGCGCGGGCTTCACCCGGCCGGCGAACGCGCTTATATTCCCGCACGTCCCAGGTACTGTAACACCGGGGGACGTTCGCGCACAATGGCAACCGATGGCCGGATCATCATGCACGTCGATATGGACAGTTTCTTCGCCTCTGTGGAGATCCGCCGCGACCCCTCCCTCGCCGGGAGACCGGTGATCGTGGGCGCCGACCCGAAGGGAGGGACCGGCCGCGGGGTCGTGAGCACCTGCTCCTACGAGGCCCGCCGCTACGGTGTGCACTCCGGTATGCCGATCTCCCGGGCGTATACCCTCTGTCCACACGCAGTCTACCTCCTGCCCGACCACCCGCTCTACTCCCGCGTCTCGGCGAGGATCATGGCGATCCTTCGCGAGCGTGCCGACCGTATCGAACAGGTGAGCATCGATGAGGCCTACCTCGACGTCACCGGCGCCGGCAGTCTTCCGGCGGCGGAGAGGCTCGCTACCGCGATCAAACAGGATATCAGGGAGGCGGAGGGGCTCACCTGCTCCATCGGGATCGCGCCGGGCAAGGTTGCGGCAAAGATCGCATCCGACTACAAAAAACCCGACGGGTTGACGGTCGTCCGCCCGGGCGATCTCGCGGCGTTCCTCGCCCCCCTGCCGGTGGGAAAGATCCCCGGTGTCGGGAGGAAGACCGGCGATGAACTGGCCGGCATGGGCATCCTGACCATAGGCGACCTGGCTCGCTCAGACGTTCAGATCCTCATCGCCCGGTTCGGCCGGTCTGCGATCAGGCTGCACCGCCTCGCCCGGGGCATCGATGATGCGGAGGTGGAGAGCCGGGAGGGGTGCAAGTCCATATCCCGGGAGACGACGTTTGATGAGGATACCGCCGATCCGGATACTCTATCCGCGACCGTCGCCGACCTTGCGGATGACGTCTGCGAGACGCTCGTCACCGACGGCCTCCGGTGCCGGACCGTCACGGTCAAGGTTCGGTACCGGGGGTTTGAGACGCATACCGGGTCCCGGACGCTGGACCGGTTCACGACAGATCCCGGAGTCATCGGGCAGGTTGCCGGCGACCTCCTCCTCCCGTTCCTCAACGGCACTGAGGTCCGTCTCCTCGGCGTCAGGCTCTCCGGGTTTGAGGGAGGCCGCACCCGGCAGACATCGATCGACGAGTTTCTCCCGCCCTGACGGCGAGGCAAACGTTCTTTTACCCCGGGCGCACACGGGTGGCACAGAGCATGCCCGATGCCTGGATCGTGCTGCTGGTCGTCGTCTTCCTCATCCTCTTCGCGGTGCCGATCATCCAGCAGTATATGACCCGGACCCGCCGCCTGCGGGCGATCCGGGGGCTTGAGAAGATGCGGGGAACCCGAGTCATCCTCCTCATCCATCGCCAGGAGAGGATCGCGCTTCTCGGTATCCCGCTCTACCGCTATATCGATATCAACGACTCAGAGGAGGTTCTCCGGGCCATCAGGCTCACGCCGCCGGATATGCCGATCGATCTGGTCGTCCACACCCCCGGCGGCCTCATCCTCTCCTCAGAGCAGATCGCGATGGCGCTCCAGCGCCACCAGGGGAAGGTGACGGTCTTTGTCCCCCACTATGCCATGTCGGGCGGGACGCTCCTCTGTCTCGCCGCTGACGAGGTGGCGATGGATGAGAACGCCGTGCTCGGTCCGGTCGACCCGAGGATCGGCGACTACCCGGCGGCGTCGATCCTGCGGGTTCCGCGCATGAAACCGCCGGAGGAGATCGATGATACGACCTTCATCCTGGTCGACATCGCGGCAAAGACCCAGAACCAGATGCGGGAGTTTGTGGCCGGCCTGCTCCGGGATCGGATGGAGGCGGAACAGGCGGACCGCCTGGCGCGCCTGCTCACCGGGGGGAAGTGGACCCACGACTACCCGATAACCCTTGAGCAGGCGCGGGAGTTCGGGCTCCCGGTCACCCCCACTGTCCCCGGAGAGATCTACCGGTTGATGGACCTCTTCCCCCAGGCAATGCCCCGCCGCCCGTCGGTCGCCTACATCCCGGCCCCTTACGGCGAGGGAGAGGACGAGTAGTTATGCCGGATCCTGACAGAGATTTTCAGGATGCAGCTCGACCTCGATGCGTTTGACCGCAGGCTCCCTCCCCTCTGCGGCGGCCATCCGGAGAGGAACGGCTTTCTCGGGCTCTGCTACCGCTGCCCGTTCGCCATCCGCGAGGGTGGAACCGTCTTCTGCGAGGAGTTCGGGATAACCATCCGGGCGCGGGAGAAGTACGCCCTCCGGGGATGGAAGGAGGTGCGGACCGCGATCATGGGTCGTGACGGAGGGCGGTGCGCCATCTGCGGTAGGGATGATGATCTCCACGTCCATCATATCGACCTTGACCCGACAAACGATGCCCCGGAAAATCTCGTCACGCTCTGCAGCATCTGCCATGCCCGGGCGCATACCGACCTTCGCCGGGTGGGTGGTGCCGTGCGGGTGGCGAGGGTGATCGCGACCGCACGGCAGCAGAGAGAGCGCTCACGGTAGTCCCGCCCGCGGGATCTCAGGATCCGGTCACCGCATCCTGCGGGCGGTGAGGGACAGGGGAACGGTTATATCATAGGCCCTCCTCCAGTAGCCAGATCAAGGGGGGATCTCAGGAATGGGAATTACTGGCAGACTCTTCGGGAAGGACGAACCCGGGGATCTGGTAGACCGGGATACTGATATAGCGGTGAGCAGGCGGGCGCTCGTCCTCGCCCGGCAGGGGCGGTTTGGTGAGGCGCTGGCCATATTTGACCGGGCGCTTGAGTGCGATCCGGAGAACGTGAAGATGTTGAACAACAAGGGGGTCTTCCTCGATCTCCTCGGCAGGGACGACGAAGCGCTCGCCTGCTGGGAGAGGGCGCTTGCGATCGACCCGGGTTTTGCTCCCGCCTGGCTCTCCCGGGGGATGCTACACCGGCGCCGCAACCGCCTCGATGAGGCGCTCGCCTGCTACGATCAGGCCCTCGCCCTCAACCCTGATTCTGCGGTCACCTGGTACAACCGGAGCGGCGTATTCGCCGCCATGGAGCGCCTGGATGACGCGATCGCCTGCTACGAGCAGGTTCTTGCGATCGACTCGCACTTTGTGGCGGCCTGGGTCGATCTCGGCTACGCACACTTTCTCAAGCACCGATCAGAGGAAGCTATCCCCTGCTACGACCGCGCCATCGCCGATGACCCGGAAAACGTCCGGGCCTGGAGTCTGAAGGGGGGCGCCCTGTATGCCCTCGGGGAGTACCGGCAGGCGCTCGTTGCATTTGATCGGGTCCTTGAGATCGATCCACGGTATGCCGCCGGGTGGAGCATGAAGTGCAGCGTCCTCTACCACCTCGGTATGTACCGCCATGCGCTCGCGTGCGCCGAGAAAGCGCTTGAGATCAACCCATCCTGCAAACTGACCACGGAAGTCCGAAAGATGCTCCTCTCTCTCATCGAGGGGTGGTGATGGGGACGGTGGACGCCACCCGTTTCCGCTGTGCGATCCGGTAGCCCGATACCACAGCTACCGAGTCCCCGAACTCGAGGTCGAGTGCCGGATCACCGCTGTCCACGTAGAGCGCCGGCGTTCCGGCGAGCTTTGCCGGCGTCCCCACAACGACGATCCGCCCGGGACCGCCGGCCCGCCTGACAACCGCCGGGCTGATCTGCTGGTTTCCCCGGCCGAGGATGAACCCCTGCGCCCCGATGGGGCTTGTTATGATCCGGGCCGCCGCCGCACCATCGAGGTGGGAGAGGATCGTCCGCTCATCAGCGCCCCTCGCGACGATCTCTTTGTTCCTGACCAGGTCGACGCCGAGGAGCGTCCCGGAGAGCCCGATCTCCGAGAGGATAGCGGCTGTGGTGCTCCCGGCGCCGATGACATAGAGGGTATCGGGAACCATGACCTCGGCGATGAACCGGGCGATATCGCGCTTTGCCCGTTCATCGTCGGCCTCCTCATAGACCGCCTTCGCCCCCTGGACCCTCCCCGGGATGTAGGGAACCCGGGCCGTCCCGTAGAGCCTGACAGCAAACCTCCCCTCCCGGTATGCTTCCTCATCGATATCGAGTATATCGGCATCGCGGAGCCGGGCGGAATCTAGCCCGGTGATGACAGCAGCGGCCGCGACGGGACTTACCGCGAAGGCCGCCGAGTACATCTTCACCCCGGCAGGTATGCCGAGGACCGGCACTGATCGGTCCACAGCATCGAGGACGTCCCGGGCCGTCCCGTCGCCGCCGCAGAAGAGGACGAGATCGGCCCCGGCATCGATGAACGCCCGGCAGGCCTCCCCGGTATCCGCGGCCGACGTCGTCTCTCCCGGGAGGGAGATGACGTCATACCCGATGACGCCGGCCGCATCGAGGGCATCGGCGCCCATCGGTCCGGCGGGCGCGAGGAACCGGATGCCCCGGCCCGCGAGGGGCCGGAGGGCCTCGGCGGCCCGAAAAGAGGCTCGCGGGACCGCTCCCCGCCGGATCGCCTCCGCAACCTGACCATCGGTCCCCGCGAGCCCCACGGCACCGCCCATACCGGCGATGGGGTTGACGATGAGACCGATCGTCGTCATGGATGATCCCGCCTCAGCCGGTCACCGGCAGCCGGGCGAGCGACTCTTTGATCAGCTCCACCGGATACTCGTAATCGATGAGCATCCCTGCGAAGTAGGCCTCGTAGGAGGAGAAGTCGAAGTTGCCGTGCCCGGAGTTGTTAAAGAGGATCGTTTTTGCCTCCCCGGTCTCCCGGCACTGGAGAGCCACGTCGATAGCGGCCTTCACCGCGTGGGCGGCCTCTGGCGCGACGACGGTCCCCTCGGTCCGGGCGAACGTCACGGCAGCCTCAAAGACCTCGTTCTGGTAGCAGGAGACCGATCGTATGACCCCATCCTGCGCGAGCCTCGATACGAGCGGGGATGCCCCATGGTAGCGCAGGCCACCCGCGTGGATCGCTGGCGGGACGAAGTCATGGCCGAGCGTGAACATCTTCATTATCGGGGTCAGCCCCGCGACATCCCCGTAGTCGTAGGCGTAGAGCCCTTTCGTCAGGGTCGGGCAGGCCGCCGGTTCAACGGCAATGATCTCGGTATCGGGGCGCTTTCCGGTGATCTTCTCACCCGCAAACGGGAACGAGAGCCCGGCAAAGTTCGAACCACCACCGACGCACCCGATAACGACATCCGGGTAGTCATCCACGGCCGCAAGCTGCTGTTTTGCCTCCTGGCCGATGATCGTCTGGTGGAGGCAGACGTGGTTTAAGACCGAACCGAGCGCGTAGTTCGTGTTATCGTGGCTCGCTGCATCCTCGACCGCCTCGGATATGGCGATGCCGAGGGAGCCCGGTGTATCCGGGTCGCGCTCAAGCATCATCCGGCCGGATCTCGTCCTCGGCGAGGGGCTCGGTATGCACTCGGCGCCGTAGACCTGCATCATGCTCTTCCGGTAGGGCTTCTGATCATATGATGTCCGGACCATGTAGACGGTGCACTCCATATCAAAGAGGCCCGTTGCAAACGCAAGCGACGATCCCCACTGCCCCGCCCCGGTCTCGGTCGCGAGCCGCTCGATCCCCGCCTCGCGGTTGTAGTAGGCCTGGGGGATGGCGGTGTTGGGTTTATGCGATCCCGGCGGGCTTACACCCTCCCACTTGAAGTAGATCTTTGCTGGGGTCTTCAAGGCCGCCTCAAGTCGCCGTGCCCGGTAGAGAGGGCTCGGCCTCCAGAGGGTGAGTATATCCCGGACCTCGTCGGGGATATCGATGTAGCGTTCCGTGCTCATCTCCTGCCGGATCAGTTCCATCGGGAAGATGTGCCGGAGGTCGTCAGGGGTTACCACGTTCCCGGTCGCCGGGTGAAGGGGTGGATCCAGGGGTCGAGGGAGATCCGCCTGGATGTTATACCATCGCTTCGGCATCTCCCCCTCATCAAGGAGGATCTTCGTCTGCATACCTCTATGGTTGTTCTTGTACACATATATACATTGTGCAGCACTATAGGACATCGAGGTATTGTATTATCTGTATGGCGCCGGATCCCGTACCCGATCCCGGGGGCAAAGCGTATATGGCCGCCCTGCTACTGGTCTCTCGATGTATCTCTTCGCCCACATCATGGCCGGCATACTCATCGGTCTTGTTCTGGCGGTTCTCGTCGGGGACCGGCGCATCGTCGCGCTCACCGCTCTGGGCGCCGTGCTCCCCGACCTGATCGACAAACCGCTCGGGCATATTGTCCTCGCCGGGACGCTCAACTACGGCAGGATATACTTCCACGGCCTCACCGTCCTCTTCCTGGTCGCCCTCGCCGGTCTCTTCCTCTATATCTACCGCCGGCGGATCGACCTCCTCGCCGTGGCCGTGGGCATGGCAAGCCACCAGATCCTTGATGGGATGTGGCACAACCCGGTCGTCTGGTTCTGGCCGCTCCTCGGGCCGATCCCCGGGCGCGATTACCCTGATACCTACCTCCGGGACGCGATACTGCGGCAGCTCTCCCAGCCGAGCGAGTGGATCCTTTTTCTCCTGATCGTCGGGCTGTTCGCCGCCCTCTACCGGCAGGAGCTAAAGTCCTTCATCGGCCGGCCCAGAAGCCTCCCTCTCCTCCTGGCGGTCGCGGCCCTGCTTGCCATCGTCGCGATGTGCGCAGGTCTTCGACTCCTCGCCTGAGACCTATTTTCGCCACCATATCGCGGCATACGTCGACCGCCCGGGGAGGGCGAGCCCGCCGTCCTGCGGGATGAGGTTTTCGCGGAGGTAGTCCCGGAGGATCTCACGCTGCTCTGCCGTCTCCACGCCCATCCGGGGGGAGAAGTGGTCGATCGCTTCTTCTGTTGTTGAAAAGAGGGTGCTCTCCTCTATAGGGTGCATATCGACGTTTGCGTATATCCCCATGCCGTAGAGGATGTTGAAGAGGCAGTCGGCCTTCGGCCGGGGGTGGTACGGCGCCCCATGCAGGTCTTCCCAGAGGGCGATGTAGCGCTGCTCCCAGGGTGGTTCATCGGCGAACCAGTAGATATGGACCTGCCCGGAGTCCGCGGCAACCGCATCCATGGCGGCGAGCGCCGGCCGTATATCCGGTATGACGAGCGAGAACGATGCGATCACCCGGTCGTAGGGAGGCGCGAGATCGCGGGCCGGGTCGATCTCCTCCCAGGGGCTCTGGATGGTGGTTATCGTATCGATCCCCTCCCGGCGGGCCGTCTCCCGGAGCTCGGCGAGCATTCCTTCCGCCGGGTCGATCGCCGTCACCCGTGCGCCGGTCCTGGCGAGGGGAAGGGCGAGTGTCCCCGGGCCGGACCCGATATCGAGCACCCTGTCGCCCGGAGATGCGTTGAGGTTCTGCAGGATCCAGGCGACCCGGCGGGAATGGTCGGTCGACCTGGCGGCGTAGCGCCGGGCCCCCTTCCGGTCACCCCAGAGGCGGGTCCCCTCCCGGAAGCCCGGGGACGACCGGTTCAGGGCTAGCCGCCTCTTCCAGACCTCGTTCCAGTCCAGGGCGATATCATCCTTCATCTATCCTGTAGGTCATCTGGAGAGCGTAAGTAGGTATCCATGCATCCCGAAGGACCCCAACCATTATATACGTGTCCTGAGACTGGATTACCTGTGGTGAATAGTATGACTGGTGAATCCATGCTCCAGATAACCGTCGATCAGCTCGCACGAACACTCTGTGCGAGCAGCATCCTCGGTGACCCCATTGAGGCCGGCGATAAGATCATCATACCGGTAGCCGAGTTCGGGTTCGGGTTCGGCGGCGGCGAAGGCACGGGCGATAACAAAGATGGCAAACAATGCGGCGGATCAGGAACCGGCGGTGGCGGGGGAATAGCGGCCGTCGCCCTGGTCCTCATCAGCAAAGGCGTATCCGGCCCGGAGGGTATCCAGGTGGTCTCGCTCAAGAAGAAGAGCGAGGTCGCCGAGGTGATCACGACGCTCGGAGAGACGGTCGGCCCGCACATATCAAAGGTTATCGAGAAGGGCGGCGATATCGTGGAACACAAGATGGCGCAGCACAGGGGTGGTGCGGCGCCGGAGAAGAAGGGAGTAGATATCCCGGTCACCGGTGAAGAAGAGGAGTAAGACCCACCCATTTTTTTATGGTCATAACCCTCCTCGCCATCATCCTTGTTCTCATACTCGCTCTCCTGCTCGCTCTCTACCTGATCCCGGTGACCCTTGAGGCGGTCGGCGGATGCCGGCGGGAGAGCGTCTCAGCGACGGCGACCGTAGCCTGGGGTATCTTCGGGGCGCGAGCCAGGGCCACCGACGGGGAGGGGGTGCTTGAGTTTCTCATCGCCGGCCGCCCGGTCATGACCCGGGATCTCGCGGAGGTGGCCGGCCCTCCGCGTGAGGAAGAGGAGGAGAAGCCATCCCTCCCGGTGAAGGAGTATATCAACGCCGCCACTGATCTCTGGCCGCATATCAGGAAGATCATCGCCGTCACCTATCGATCGCTCTACCTTGAGATGCTCCGTGGGGACGTCACCCTGGGCCTCGATAACCCGGCTGATACCGGCATGATCTATGGCTACTGCACCGCTCTCCGCTACGCCCTCTGGCCGGCGGAGGCGATCGATCTCGTCATGACGCCGGTATTTGACCGGAGGGTCTTTGAGGGATCCCTCACGCTCCGGATGCAGGTCCGCCGGCCGCTCCTGATCATCGTGGCGGTCGCACGGGCACTTTTGCAAAAACCGGTCAGGCAGAGGCTCCGGCAGGTATCAGGACGGGGTGCTCCAGTTGCCTGACGGGGCGGATCTCGTCATCGGTGGCGGGCGCCGGGTCGGGGAGCGCTGTATCATCCCGATCATAAGGAGGGCTGCGATATGCCGGGGAGGTTGCGCCGCGGTCAGCCTGACGCCGGTCGCCCTGCTATTCTTTGAGGGCGGGCGCGAGTACATAGCGCTCCTCCCCGGGGCGCCCCACGGTATCAGGGAGACGATCGACGGCCTCCGTGATGATATCGAGCGGGAAAAAAGAGAGGGCTCCTCTCACTCGTGACGGAGCGCCTGGATCGGGTTTAACTGCGCCGCCTTCCAGGCCGGGTAGAGGCCGGATGCCGCGCTTGTTATGATGCCAAACGTCATCCCGAAGACGATGTAGAGAATGCTCTTTATGTTATAGAGATAGTCCGGGCGCCCGACGAGGACCGCCATCATGAGGTAGCCGGTCCCGAAACTCAGCACCCCGCCGATGGCAGCGCCTACAACACCGAGTATAAGGGCCTCGTATATGAACATCCGCATCACCTCGCTTCGGCGTGTGCCGATGCTCCGCAGGACACCGATCTCCTTGATCCGCTCGGTGACCGACATCATCATGACGTTCAGTATGGAGACCCCGGCGACGATGAGCGATATGGCGCCGATTCCCATCAGAAAGATCGTTATCGAGTCCGCAGCCTCAAAGACACTCTCAAGGACCGCTTTTGTGTCCATGACATTGACGACCTCCTCCCGGCGGTTCATCCTCCCCTCGATCGCCTCCCTGACCGACTCGATATCTTTTACGTCCCTGACCTTCACGATGACCATGTCGTACTCATCCCTGTCGTAGTGGTTTGAGTACCACCGGTAGGGCACGATGAGGGCGTAGTCCGGGTTGATATCAAACCCCATCCCCCGCTCCGCAAGCACGCCGGTCACCCGCAGGGTCTCATCTCCGATCTTAACCCGGGCACCGAGCTTGAGGCCGGTCTCCTTGCTGTTCGCGGCGAGCCTGCTCCCGATCATGCACCCGGAGCCCGTATCCCTCGGGTAGGTCCCGGCCTCCTTGTCGAGCAGGAACTGGATATCTCCGGCGGGAATCGCGTATATCATGGCAGCGCTCTTCGCCTCGCCAACTGATATCGTGTCAAACGTGCTTGCAAGTGGTATGACGCGGTTTGCGCCGGCCGCTCGCTCTATATCGGTGACCTGCCGTTCGGTGAACGCCGTGGTACCCGAGCCTGTCGCCGGGTAGACGACGACGGTATCGCCGACATCGGTGATCATATCGTCGAACATGAGGCCGATGCTGTTTCCGAGAATCCCCATCGATGCGATGGCGATGACGCCTATGACGATACCGATGACCGCGAGGGTCGACCGGAGCCAGTGGCGGCCGATGTTTCGTCGGGCGAGGTCGAGGAACGTCATACAACCCTCCCGTCCACGAGCTGGATCGTCCGGTCAGCGTATTCGGTCATACGGGGGTCGTGGGTGACGACGACGACGGTCTTCCCCTCCTCGCGGTTCATACGGGCGATGAGGTCCATGATGGCGGTCCCGGTCTTCGTATCCAGGTTCCCGGTCGGCTCGTCGCAGAGGAGGAAGGCAGGATCGTTTGCGAGCGCACGGGCGATCGCGACCCGCTGTTGTTGCCCGCCCGAGAGTTCGCCGGGTTTATGGGTGAAGTGTGATTCAGTGATCCCGACCGCCTGCAGGATCTCTGCCACCCGCTCCCGCGCCCCGGACTTTTTGCCTTTCAGTATGAGCGGGTACTCGACGTTCTCGACGACCGAGAGCAGAGGGA
The DNA here is from genome assembly GCA_012521035.1 of Methanomicrobiales archaeon. Taxonomy (GTDB): domain Archaea; phylum Halobacteriota; class Methanomicrobia; order Methanomicrobiales; family Methanoculleaceae; genus Methanoculleus. Next base: position 2,480 of record JAAYND010000053.1, on the reverse strand, counting down.
TCAGGTTGAACTGCTGGAAGACAAACCCGATGTGGTCGCGCCGCATGAGGGTCAGTTCGTCGTCGGTCATCCTGCTGATCTGCCGGCCGGCGATGGTGACCTCGCCTGATGTCGGGACGTCGAGCGAGCCCATGATGTTTAAGAGCGTCGACTTCCCGGAGCCTGACGGTCCCATGACCAGGATGAACTCGCCCTCCTCGATATCGAGGTCGACGTCGGCGAGTGCCACGACGTCGCCGGCCGGGAGGGGGTAGACCTTGGAGACGTTATCGAACCTGATGACCGGCATCGTCGTTACTTCCGCCTCCAGGAGTAGTAGATGGCCCCGATGATGCCGATGGCGATGAGGACTGCGATCGCGATGCCGGCGATCGGTATGCCGCCGTCATCTTCCCCGGCGGAGATTGCTGTTATGGAACCGAGATCGACCGTCGTGGTCTCGGTGTAGCGGTTCCCGTCGCTGTCCCGGTGCTCGATGATGACCGGGATGGTCTTTGTGTCTCCGGCGACCCGGAACGTCACCTCAAACGGGGCGGCGTCGTCAGGGTCAAGGGTGCCCACGACGTAGACACGGAAGGGGTCGGTGGGGATGGCGGGCTCTCCCGGCCTGATGAGGACCGAGCGTGCGGACTCAAGGCCGGCGTTCATGACATCGCCCACGATCCGGTATCCGCCGATCTCGGGCATGATCTCGACGTTCGTGACGTAGAGGTCCGCCTGCCGTTTGTCCTCGCCGAACGTGACCGGGAGCGCTATATCGACTGAGTGGGTGTTGATGCCGTTATGCCAGAGCACCCGGAATGTGACGTCCGTCTCGTCCTCCGGGGTCAGGTTGAAGACAGCGGTCCCGGCGGCGTCCGCGGCGAGGGCGCCGATGAACGCGCTCGACGGTGTTGCGGTAAACCCGGTCCCCTGCGGGATCACCTGGACACCTGACGCGGTGTTCGGGCGCGGGTTTCCGACCAGGATGGTGACATCGGCCCGCCGGCCTTCAGCGAAGGCGTCGGGTTTTTTGACGATCGATGCGGTGAGGGGGGTATCCTCGACCTGGATGGGGACCGGATAGCGGAGGGCACCACCGTTCTGGAAGTCGAGGACGAAGGGAGGGTAGAACGTCCCTTCCCCGCCATCCGCCCGGACGGTGAAGGTGAATCTCTTTGTTGTGCCGGCGCCGATATCACCGACCGAGGGGTAGGCGTCGCTCAGGGCCACGACCCCGCTCCCGTAGAGCCGGGCGCTCCGGATGGCGACGGGTCCGGCACCGTGGTTCATGATCTCCACCGTGAGGGTTCCGACGTCGCCCTTCATCAGGACGGGGGGTTCGATCGTCGATGATGCCACCACGACGTCGGCGGTCCCGGCGGCAGCCGGCGATGCGAGGCCGGCGGCGATGCATATGAGTGCTATGGTGATGAGGTTGAGTGGTTTCATGGTATCTATCCGAGGAGTGTGATGAGGATATACGCGATATAAATCGCCACCGGTATACCGACGGTGAGGGCTGCGTCCCGCGTGGAGAGGTTTCTTGCGTACTTCATGCCAAAGATCAGGATGTTTGCGCTCCAGAGAACGAAGAGGATGCCCACGAACCCGGCGATCTGCATCAGGGGGTCGGCCGTGATCGTCTCTGTCAGGGTCTCGGTGACTATGGCGATCTGCTCGGGGTCTGTCACCGCCGGGATCGTGAGACCTGATATGATCCGGTAGGAGAAGGCGGCCGCGATGATGCTCCCGATGGCCTGGGGCAGGAAAGCGTAGCCGGTAAACTCAAGTGTCCGCATAAACGCCCCTTCGCCCTTAAAGAGCATCGATATGATGTGGAGGACGCCGGCAACGATGATCCACGTCAAAAACCCCATGATGAGAGTGCCGATAACGGCGATGGCTATACCGAACACCGCGAAGGCCTGCGCCTCCGCGGGCAGTATGCTGATGATCACGTCCACCATCAGAGCGGCCGCGACTGCACTGATGATCGCGTAGATGAGCACGATCAGCGCCGGCACCTTCAGGCCCGGCTCATTCTGCATGCGATCTTCAAAGAAGCGCCCGGGGTCGATCAGCACCCGGAGAAGTCCTGTATTCATGGTGTTCTGCCTCGTATATCCGTGGAAGGCGAGAAGGGATATATTTTCTTCTGTGGGGGTTTCTGCGGGGAATGGGTGAGTGGGGTTGTTCCGGGTGGGGGTGGTGGAAGAGACGGGGACTCCGCCCGCCGGGGAGGCGACGCCAGATATACGGGGGGTGCCGGGCTGCCGGCGCCGCCATCGTGGTCCTGGCCGGGGTGGTCCTCGCGGTCGCTGTGCGGCGGCGGGGTTGATCTTTTGGTTAGCTATGCCCAACCAGAAGATCTTTTAGCCCCCTCCCTCTATCACCATTCGGCCACCTGCTGTAATTGCTTTTTTTCGTTAACGCCCGCTGCAATTGTCGCCCCTACCAGAAGTACATTTATTGCTACGACTTTCAAGACTGACCGCCTT
>JAAYND010000052.1 GCA_012521035.1 Methanomicrobiales archaeon | reverse complement strand
GTTAAATACCATATCCCCCCATATTAGAGTATCCGAGGTTTTACCATGGAACTCAAGTACGTACAGACGACATGCCCGTATTGTGGTACGGGCTGCAGCTTCAACCTCGTGGTGAAGGATGGAAAGGTTGTCGGCACACAACCCTACACCCGCTCACCCGTCAACGAGGGAAAGGTATGCCCCAAGGGTACCTATGCTCACGAGTTCGTGAACAGCCCGGACCGTCTCACAAAACCGCTCATCAAGAAGGATGGCAAGTTTGTCGAGGCGACCTGGGATGAGGCTTATGACCTGATCGCTCAGAAGTTCAAGTCATACAAGCCCGATGAGTTTGCAGCACTCGCGTCCGCCAGGGTCTCCAATGAGGAGAACTACCTCATGATGAAGTTCACCCGCGGCGTCATCAAGTCCCGGCACATCGACCACTGCGCCCGGCTCTGCCACGCATCCACCGTCGCCGGTCTTGCCGCATCGTTCGGATCCGGTGCGATGACAAACTCTATTCCTGACATCGCCGAGTCGAAATGTGTCTTTGTACTCGGTAGCAACACATTTGAGCAGCACCCCCTGATCGGGAGGAAGATCGTACAGGCGAAGATGAACGGCGCAAAGATCATATACGCTGACCCGCGCTATACCCCGACCGCCCGCCAGGCTGACCTCTACATGCAGTTTGTCTCCGGCTCAGACGTTGCCATACTCAACTGCATGATGCAGGAGATCATCAAGAACGGCTGGGAGGACAAGGAGTTCATCGAGAAGAGAACCCGGGACTTCGAGAAACTCAAGGAAGTCGTCATGAAAGAGGACTACAGCCTTGAGAACGTCTCAAAGCTCTCCGGCATCCCGGCTGAGCAGCTCAAGCAGGCTGCAGAGTGGTTCGGCACCACAAAGCCCGGTGCGATCCTCTACTCGATGGGTATCACCCAGCACACCGTCGGTGTCGACAACGTCCGCTCGGTCGCAAACATCCAGATGCTCACCGGTAACCTGGGCAAGCCCGGTGCCGGCGTGAACGCACTCCGTGGCCAGAACAACGTCCAGGGCGCCTGCGACATGGGTGCACTCCCGGTCGTCTTCACCGGTTACCAGAAGGTCATCGATGAGGCTGTCCACAAGAAGTTCGCTGACGCCTGGGGCTTCCCGGACGGTATATGCGAGCCGAAGAACGGCTACGAGGTCACCGTCATGATGGATGTCCTGGTCGACAACCCCGGTGAACTCAAGTGCATGTACATCATGGGTGAGAACCCGATGCTCTCCGACCCGGACCTCAACCACGTCAGGGAAGCCCTTGAGAGCCTGGAGTTCCTCGTCGTCCAGGATATCTTCCTGACCGAGACTGCCGAACTCGCCGATGTCGTCCTGCCCGCGGCCTGTTACGCGGAGCGCGGCGGCACCCAGACCAACACCGAGCGGCGCGTCCAGCTCTGGCGCAAGGCCCAGGAAACCCCGGGTGAGGCGAAGGAAGACTGGCAGATCTTCTGCGAGCTCGCCGCAAAGATGGGCTACGCGGAGCAGTTCCCCTACCAGAGCCTTGAGGATGTCTTCAAGGAAGTCGCCGAGGTTACACCGTCCTACCACGGCATGACCTACGAGCGGCTCGAGCGGCCTGAGGCACTTCACTGGCCCTGCCCGAGCCTGGACCACCCGGGAACCCCGATCCTCCACCGTGAGAAGTTCTCACACCCCGACGGTATCGGTGTCTTTGCCCCGATCGAGTGGCAGCCGCCGGCGGAAGTCCCCGATGAAGAGTACCCGTTCGTCCTCACGACCGGACGTATCCTCTGGCACTGGCACACCGGCAGCATGACCCGCCGGTCCGAGACGCTTGATTCGGAGGTCCCCACCGGCTGGATCGAGATCAACGTTGAGGATGCAAAGGAACTCGATATCCAGAACAAGGAGATGGTGCGTGTAACCACCCGCCGTGGATCCATCGAGGCCCCGGCGAAGGTGACCCCTGACATCATGAAGGGTGTCATGTTCATGCCGTTCCACTTTGCGGAGTGTGCAGCAAACATACTGACGCACAACGCCCTCGACCCGATCGCGAAGATCCCGGAGTTCAAGGCCTGTTCTGTGAAAGTTGAGAAGATTACGGAGGCCTGAAAATGGTAGCAAAAGGAGACACTGTCTACGCCTGGGCAGCCGATGCCGCCTGCCAGGAGAGGGGCGAGTGTGGTGGAGCGGTCACCGCTCTGCTGACGCACGCACTCGAGAGTGGCATGGTGGATGCTGTCCTTGCAGTCAAGAGGGGACAGGACATCTATGATGCTGTGCCTGTGCTCATCACCGATCCCGCCGAGATCGCGGAGACGGCCGGCTCACTCCACTGCGGAACACTCCTGCTCTCGAAGCTCTTCAAGAACTACCTTGACGGCGCCGAGAACATGAAGATCGCTGTGACGGTGAAGGGCTGCGACGCGATGGGAATATACGAACTTGCGAAGCGCAAGCAGATCAACCTGGACAATGTCCTGATGATCGGCCTCAACTGTGGTGGAACGGTTAGCCCGGTGACCGCCAGGAAGATGATCGCCGAGAAGTTCGAGGTCGACCCTGACGATGTCGTCAAGGAGGAGATCGATAAGGGCCAGTTCATCATCGTAACGAAGGATGGTGAGCACAAGGGCATATCGATGGATGACCTTGAGGACGAGGGATACGGTCGCCGGTCGAACTGTCGCCGGTGCAAGATGAAGATCCCGCGCCAGGCCGATCTCGCCTGCGGAAACTGGGGTGTCATCGGCGATAAGGCCGGTAAGGCCACGTTCGTCGAAGTCTGCTCTGACAAAGGTGCAAACCTGCTCGATGCGGCTGTTGCAGCCGGAGCTGTCAAGACCGACGCGGTACCGCCAAAGGCACTCGAGATCCGCGGCAAGGTCGAAGGCGCCATGCTGAAACTCGGCGACAAGTGGCGAAAACGCTACTTCGAGGGGCTCGGCGAGGGCAAGGACCGCCTGAAGAAGATCATGGAAGAGACCTCCCGGTGCATCAAGTGCTACGCCTGCATCGAGAACTGTCCGATCTGCTACTGCGTCGAGTGCAGCACGAAGAAACCCTACCTGGTCGAGCCCGGTAAGATCCCGCCGCCGTTCATGTTCCACCTGATCCGGTTCGCTCACATATCGGACTCGTGCATCAACTGCGGCCAGTGTGAGGAGCACTGCGCGATGGATATCCCGAACTCGCTCTTCATGCACGCGCTCCAGGTCGACCTTCAGGAGATGTTCGGCCACACCCCGGGTGTGGATATGGAGCTCCCGGTTCTCGCGCTTGTCGAGGAGAGGACAGAGCGCAAGCGTCTCGCCGACACTGGCGACGACCAGATCTTCGATATCTTCAAGTAAGGAAGAATCTCCCTCTTTTTTTGTCTACGAGGTACTTCTCAAGCGCCAGCTAACCCTCGGTGAAGCGGGGCATGGTGCCATATGGGGTATCACAGAAGGCCCGATCGGGGTGGTGCGCCTCCGAACCCGGGTTCGTCAGCGGATCTTAAAAAGAGAGTTTGAGGGAGATACCGGATCAATTCTTCTTTACCTTCTCCGGGGCTTTTACCTGCTTCTTCTCCTGAGACTTTGACTTCTTATCCTTTGCCATGAGTGACACACCTCCCTCCCGAGGTGGGATATATCTACTCTTAATCGGCCGGGATATATATTTTGCGCATCAAATAGCGCCGGTTCATAAAACACGCGGTAAATCAGTCGCGTTATCCGGTATACGGAGATTTTTAACCGCAAGATCGCATTCCGGGGGTGAAACCACGAGAAAAATAGAGAGATCCTGGTGCCGGTGCGGTATGCCCCGGCAGTTACGCACTTCTCCGGAGACCGGAGAACATGTAGAGCGCAACCAGGGATAGGCCCCCGGCCACCTCGATGCCGATCGTGAGGTCCATGACGGATACTGCGCCTGGAATTCCTGCAAGCAGTCCGGATCCGATCTGCATGCCGGATGATGCCATACCTGACTCTGCGAGCCAATCGAAGAAGAGCGCAGCGCCGACCGTGAGCATGACGACCGCCATGAGTATGAATATGAGCAGTCCCAGGATCTCGATCCCCTGCATCCGCTTTCTTGCGACCCTTCCTGATGCCGCTTCGGCATCCGGGACGATGAACGGCAGGAGACTCCCGGCCGCGATCGCTTTGCCAGGCGCCGGGGGGTTGCGCGCTGCATGAAGCCCGATTACCAGGGCAATGGTGACGCCGGATGCTATCAGGGCCATTCTATGCATATGCCTCACCCCACAAACGCTCCCGGTACTTCTTCTCAGTAGCCCCCCATATCGGACGCGCACACGAGTCATGGCATCTGATCGCCGCAGGTCTGAGAGGCGAATATCCTTTCTCTCGCTTCGTCCGTGTAGAATCCAGGATACTCGACTGCAAAAACACCGGATCTGATTCTACATGATTGAACATGATAATACTATGATCCTGGCTTAGTATTTATACCTATGTATAGTTCTCCAGAGACCCCTCATCCGGGGAGTACCGGGCATGGCCGGTCTGCCAGCGTGGAATATGAGAACCTGGGGTACGAAATGCGGATAATTCTTCCTCCCGGGTCCGGGAATACGCCAAAATTTTTATCGGTTTCCCCGCAAGAGGTATAAGAATGGCTCGCATTTACCTTGGAAAGATCCTGCTCCGCTGGTGCGACTCCTGCCACGTACCCGTGCTCGGCAGGACCTGCGCCTGCGGTGCACCGACCCGCCCGGTAGCAGTCACGCCGCCAGGAGACGCCCGACCGGCGTTCCCGGGCGATATTGAACGGATCAACAGCATATACCGCGAGCACTTTGGAGCGCCGCTCGTACCGGAGGGACACCTCGCACTCCTCAATAAGGTTCCCTCTGAGGACCGCATGGATGAGATCGTCGTCGGCGGGGCGGTTGTGGGCGCGATCCGCTACATCCCGGAGGAGCAACGCTGGGAACCCCTGCCGCGCCCGTGCGTCGCGCTCCTGATGCGGCCGATGAAGCGCTACGTCATCGTCGATGATGGCGCCGTCCCATCCATCAGGGACGAGGGGGCGAGCGTCCTCGCCCCGGGCCTCGTCTCCATCGATCCGGCTGTCGCTCCGGGCGATCCGGTCTTCATCCTGACAAAGGCCGGCGAATGTATCGGTGTCGGCAGGGCGAAGGTCGATGCCGCCACCGCTGAGGCGATGGAACGTGGAGTGATCGCCCGGACGCGCAAAAACATCCCCTCGGTCTGCGTCCCGGGC
>JAAYND010000051.1 GCA_012521035.1 Methanomicrobiales archaeon | reverse complement strand
GGCAGGAGTTTTTAACGATGGTAAGAAAACCAGCGAAGATGTACAGGAATCTCGCAAAGATGGCATATACGCGCAGAGAATACATGGGCGGCGTACCGGGCAGCAAGATCGTGCAGTTTGATATGGGTAACCTCACAGCGGATTTCCCGGTCGAGCTCTCTATCGTCGTCGAAGAAGCCTGCCAGATACGCCATACGGCCCTTGAGGCTACGCGTATCAGTGTCAACCGGCGGCTTCTCAAGGATGTCGGGAGGGCGAACTACCGCTTCAAACTCCGGACGTTCCCCCACCACGTTCTCCGTGAGAACAAGCAGGCGACCGGCGCAGGAGCGGACCGTGTCTCAGAAGGGATGCGCCAGGCCTTCGGGAAAGCCGTCGGTACCGCTGCCCGGGTCCAGCCAGGCCAGAAGGTCTTCTCCGTCTGGACACACCCCCAGTACACCGAGAAGGCAAAGGCCGCTCTGAAGCGCGGCATCTATAAGATCCCATCTCCCGCAAAGATCGTTGAAGAGCGGGAAGTGACGGCATAACCGGCCCCCGGCCTATTCTTTTTTGCAGGAGGCAGATCCGGTACCTGCTGGAATATAAGTTTTTATAGTCTCTTTTCACCAGTATAAATGATGGCTAATCCGGCAGATTCGACGCTTTCAGGCTCAGTGGCAGACGCCACAGAATTGGCGCTCACAGAGGCTGAGATCAGGCTTCCGTCCGATGTCCTCACAGCACTTACGAGGGCGGCGACGGCAGAGAGAGACGAGATCGCACGGTCCGAACTCGCTACTATCCTTGAGAATATAGCGCTCGCAGAAGAGCGACAGGTGCCGATCTGTCAGGATACCGGCGTTCCGGTGGTCTACATCACCCTCCCCCCCGATATCCCGCTCACCTCAGAGATATTCGATGGTGTGCGGGAGGGGGTGCGCCGGGCGACCGCCGCGGTTCCGCTCCGCCCAAACGTCGTCGATCCTATCACCCGGAGGAACACCGGGGACAACACCGGTGTCGGGATGCCCGCAGTCCACGTGACACCCGGGGAGAGGCTCACGGTCACCGTGCTCCCGAAGGGCGCGGGATCTGAGAACGCGTCGAGGATCGGTATGCTCCTCCCCTCACAGGCGGGTGATATCCCGGAGTTCGTCGCCGAGACGATGCTCATCGCGGGGGGCAGGCCCTGCCCGCCGGTTATCCTCGGTGTCGGTATCGGCGGAACGTTTGATACCGTGGCTGCTCTGGCAAAAGAGGCCCTTCTCCTCCCGGTGGATACCATGGATGACTACGAGCAGGCGATCTGCGATGCGGTCAACGCCCTCGGCATCGGACCGATGGGGCTTGGAGGCGACACGACCGCTCTCGCCGTGAAGGTGAAGCGGGCAGACTGCCACACCGCATCCCTCCCGGTGGCGGTGAACGTGCAGTGCTGGGCCTGTCGCCGGGCGACCGTGGAGGTCCGCCGATGATCAATCTCACGACACCCCTCGGCGATGAGGTTCTCGACCTTCGCGCAGGCGACAGGGTGACCCTCACAGGGACGATCTACACCGCCCGGGATGAGGCGCACATACGTATGATGGAGGAGGGGATCCCCTTTGATCCTGAAGGCGCCGTGGTCTACCACTGCGGCCCGGTGGTGCAGGAGGGCCGAATCGTCGTCGCCGGCCCCACAACATCCGCGCGGATGAACACACTCACAGGGTTCCTCATCGACGCGGGAGTCCGCGCCCTCATCGGCAAGGGCGGTATGGGCCGGGAGGTGGTCGAAGACCTCCGGGGGCGCGCGGTCTACCTCGCGTTCACGGGGGGATGCGCCGCTCTCGCCGCCGCGCGGATGACGCTCCGCGGCGTCTATTTTGAGGATCTCGGTATGGCCGAGGCGGTCTGGATAATCGAGACTGATCACCTCCCTCTGACGGTCGGGATCGATTCTCACGGCGGCGATCTCTTCAGTGCGGTACACGAGAAAGCGAAAACACAATTTCATCAGCGATTCAATATTCACCAGGATAATGTTTCATGAAACTCGTCATCGATGAAAGCCGCTGCAAGGGGTGCAACCTCTGCGTGCTTGTCTGCCCGTACGGGATATTTCAGGAAGGGACTGAGCTCAACACCCGGGGAGTCGTCGTCCCGGTCCTCGACCGCCCCGAGCGGTGCACAAACTGCCGGCTGCAGCACCTCTACGGGCGGGTGCTCTGCGGTCTCTGTCATATGATATGCCCCGACCAGGCCATCTCCTGGGTCGAGGAGAAGCCTTTTGAGCCGCACAGGGTGGAGGTGGAGTTTTGAGCAGGCTTGAGTTCATGCAGGGGAATGCTGCCTGCGCTGAGGGCGCACTCGCCGCCGGGTGCCGGTTCTTCGGTGGGTATCCCATCACGCCGTCGACCGAGATCGCCGAGACCATGGCCCGGAGGCTCCCGAAGGTTGGTGGGGTCTTCATATCCATGGAGGATGAGCTTGCAAGCATCGCAGCGGTGATCGGGGCTGCCTGGACGGGAACGAGGGCCATGACCGCGACGAGCGGTCCGGGGTTCTCGCTTATGATGGAGAATATCGGCTACGCGGCCATGACCGAGACGCCGTGCGTCATCGTCAACATCCAGCGGGGCGGCCCGAGCACCGGCCAGCCGACCCGGGCGGCGCAGGGTGACATGCTCCAGTGCCGGTTCGGGTCTCACGGCGACTACAGCACCATCGCTCTCACCCCGAACTCCGTCCAGGAGATGTTTGACCTGACGGTGAAAGCGTTCAATCTCGCCGACCGGTTCAGGGTTCCAACATTCTTGATGTCCGATGAAGCCGTGGGCCACATGCGGGAGCGGGTGACCATACCGGACTCAGTCGATATCGTCCCCCCGGCACCACTTCTTGAAGATTCGCTGCCGTATGAGGCCGGAGAGGACGGCATTCCCGGTTTCGCCCCTTTCGGCTCGGGGCGTTCGGTCCACGTGACCGGGCTCACCCACGACGAGCGGGGGTATCCCGATACGACCGATCCGGAGGCGCATGACCGGCTCGTGCGCAGGCTTGTCGCGAAGGTCGAGTCGGCGCGCCACGATATCGCCGACTATGAGGTCATAAACCCCGACGCTGAGAGGGTCTTTGTCACCTACGGCCCGCCGTCGCGGACGGTCGCACAGGTTATGCGCGATCACCCCGATGAGTCTGTTGGCCACCTCCGATACCGGGTCGTCTGGCCGTTTGATGAGTCCGCACTCCAGGAATTCCCCGATGCGAAAGTTTTCCTGATGCCGGAACTGAACATGGGCCAGATGGCGAGGGAGGTCCAGCGCCACGTCGACCAGCCGGTTGTGCCGATCTCAAAGATCGGGGGAGAACTCCACACCCCCGCCGAACTCCTGCAGGCCCTGGAGGCGCACCGATGATTGCGCCGGACTGGCTCCGCGAAGATCGCCTCCCGCACATCTACTGCACGGGATGCGGCAACGGATCGGTCATCAACTGCACCCTCGCGGCGGTGGAGGAGATGGGCTGGAAGCGTGATGAGACAGCATTTATATCCGGTATCGGTTGCTCCTCCCGCGCCCCTGGCTACATCCTCACCGACTCACTCCACACCACCCACGGGAGAGCGCTCGCGTTCGCCACCGGTGTGAAGATGGCGAAACCTGACGTAAACGTCGTCGTCTTCACCGGCGACGGAGACCTCGCCGCCATCGGCGGGAACCACTTCATCCACGCCTGTCGCCGGAACGTGGATATGACCGTGATCTGCATGAACAACCAGATCTACGGCATGACCGGCGGGCAGGGGAGCCCGACAACCCCGACAGGAGCGTTCTCAACGACGACCCCCTACGGGGCGAGCGAGCCGGCCTTCGATCTTGCAGAGCTTGCCGTGGCGGCGGGCGCAAACTACGTCGCCCGCTGGACGTCCTACCACGTCAAGGAGCTCACAAAAGCCATCACCACCGGTATGCAGACACCCGGCCTCGCTTTCATCGAGGTGCGGACCCAGTGCCCGACGAACTTCGGTCGCCACAACAAACTCCGGAGCATCCCGGATATGATCGAGTACCTCCGGGGTAACGCGATGCTCCGCGCGAAGTACGACCGCCTGGTGGAGGAAGGTGCAGACATCCCGGAGGGCACGTTCACTGTCGGGGAGCTGGTCAGGCGGCGGAGGCCGGCGATGGGGGTGAAACAGTGAGACACGAGGTTCGGTTCTCCGGATACGGCGGGCAGGGGATCATCCTCTCCGCGGTCATCCTCGGGCGGGCGGCGGCGCTCTATGACGGAAAGTACGCCGTCCAGACCCAGGTCTACGGCCCAGAGGCCCGCGGCGGGGCATCGATGGGACAGGTGGTGATCGATGACGCGCCGATCCTCTATCCGGCAGTGACAGACCCCGGTATCTACATCATCATGTCCCAGCAGGGGTTTGAGAAGTACGGGGTCGCGGCGCGGGAGGATGCGATCATGGTCCTCGATACTGACCTCGTCCGGTCACGGCCGGTCTGCCGCTACCACGAGATACCGGCGACGGCAGAGGCAAAGGAGAACCTCGGTCGTGAGATCGTGGCAAACATCGTCATGATGGGTGCCCTCGTGGCCATAACGGGGGTCGTGAGCCGGGAAGCTATCGAGCGCGCGGTGCTCGACAGCGTCCCGAAGGGTACCGAGAGCCTGAACACAAGAGCACTGAAACGCGGATTTGAACTCGGGGAGCGAGCATGAAACTACTGGAATACGAGGCAAAAGAGATCTTTTCGAAGTACGGCATTCCGGTCCCGAAGGGGGTTTTGATACGGGCACCGGAAGAGATTGCGGCACACCTGCCGGAGATCGGTGATGCTCTGGTGTTAAAGGCGCAGGTTGATGTCGGTGGCCGGGGGAAGGCCGGCGGCGTCCTCTTCGCCGATGGCGCGACGGCTGTAGAGACCGCCCGGGAACTCTTCTCCCGCGATATCAGGGGCGTTCCGGTCGGGAGCGTTCTTGCTGAGGAGAGACTCCCGATCGAGCATGAGTACTACGTCAGCATCGCCATCGACCGGTCGAGCAGGCAGCCGGTGATCCTCTTTGCGGATGCGGGCGGGGTTGATATCGAGAGCGCCGCACTCGCCGACGAGTCAGCCATCCGGAGAGTCGTCGTATCACCGCTCCTCCAGGACATCCCGCCGTTTCTCATGCGCGAGCTCCTCGGGGGCGCTCCGAAGGAACTTGCGCCCACGATCAACCGCCTCTACCATGTCTTCCAGGAGAAAGATGCCATGCTCGCCGAGATAAACCCGCTCGTGACGACGCCGCGTGGGGTCTACGCGGCTGATGCAAAGCTCATCGTCGACGACAACGCCCTCGCCCGGCAGGGTATAGCGGTCAACCGCGACCTCTCGGAGCGCGAGCGTGAGGCCGAGAAACACGGGTTCTCTTACGTGGAACTGGACGGGAGCATCGGGGTCATAGGAAACGGCGCCGGGCTTACGATGTCGACACTCGACCTGATCGAGTACTACCAGGGCCGGGCGGCAAACTTCCTCGATGTGGGGGGCGGCGCTGACCAGGAACGGGTTATGCACGCTGTTCGGCTCGTCGCGAGCATGCCCGGCGTGAACGTGATCGTGGTCAACCTCCTCGGGGGTATCACCCGGTGCGATGAGGTCGCAAAGGGGATCATCGCCGCCGATGTCGCGCCGACGGTCGTCGTCAGGATGGCCGGAACGAATGAGGCGGAAGGGCGCGAGCTCCTCGCAGAGCACGGCTACCGGATGCTTGAGAGCATGGATGCGGCCATCAGGGCGGCGATGGAGGGATCAGCATGATATACGGCGACAGGAACCTCGGGGTGATCGTGCAGAACATCACCGGGAGGCAGGGCCGGTTCCACACGGAGCTAATGAACGACTACGCGCGCGAGGTCGGCGGCCGGGGTGTCATCGCCGGTGCTGCGCCAGGGAAGGGCGGGCAGGAGGTCCACGGCGTCCCGGTCTACAACACGGTGCGGGAAGCCCTCCGGGAGCATGATGCGACCGCGAGCGTCATATTCGTCCCGGCGATGGCCGCCGCTGATGCAATCATGGAGGCGGCGCACGCGGGGATCGACCTTGCGGTCGTCATAACCGAGCATATACCGGTTCATGACACCATGAAAGCGATCGCCTACGCGAAACTCCATGATTGTGTGGTCATCGGTCCAAACTCCCCCGGACTCCTCTCGCCGGGCGAGTGCAAGCTCGGTATAATGCCGGCCCATCTCGCCATGCGGGGAGAGATCGGCGTCATATCCCGGAGCGGCACACTCACCTATGAGGTGGTCGATGAGCTCACCCGCGCCGGCATCGGCCAGAGCACGATCGTCGGGATCGGCGGCGACCCGGTGATCGGGCAGACGTTTGTGGACGCGCTCGCAGAGTTTGAGGATGATCCAGAGACAGAGGCCGTAGTCATCATCGGTGAGGTTGGAGGAAACCTAGAGGAAGAGGGTATCCGGTCGACCGACCTCCCGGTCGTCGCCTACATAGCCGGCGTGAGTGCTCCGCCGGAGAAGAGGATGGGCCACGCCGGCGCTATCATCGAGGGGGGTGAAGGTGATGCGCGATCAAAGGTCCGGCGCATATCCGCCCT
>JAAYND010000050.1 GCA_012521035.1 Methanomicrobiales archaeon | reverse complement strand
TGCGGGCGAGGTCCTGGAGCTCGCCCGAGAACCCGGCGCGGGTCATCTCCACCTCGATGATCATCTCATCGAGGTGCTTCGTGCGGTCGACATAGACCATGAACTGCTCCCCGACCTCGGGGAGGGACCGGAGCACATGCTCGATCTGCGACGGGAAGACGTTGATCCCCCGGATGACGAGCATGTCGTCGCTACGGCCCGTTATCCTCTCGATCCGCACGCCGCGTCCGCAGGCGCATTCGCCCTCGAGCAACCGCGTCACATCGCCGGTGCGGTAGCGGATGAGTGGTAACGCTTCCTTGACGAGCGGTGTTATGACGAGTTCCCCCCGCTCACCCGGGGCGAGGCGCTCACCCGTCTCGGGATCGATTATCTCGGCGAGGTAGCAGTCATGCCAGATGTGGAGACCGTTACGCTCCGGGCACTCAAACGCCACCCCGGGACCATACATCTCGGAGAGACCGTAACTGTCGTAGGCCTTCAGGTCGAGACGTCGCTCAAGTTCGGTCCGCATACTCTCAGACCAGGGTTCGGCCCCGAATATACCGACCCGCAGGGTATCGAGGGTCTTTCCCATTGATTCGGCCACCTCGGAGAGGTGGAGAGCGTAACTGGGCGTGCAGTGGATGGCAGTCACCCCGAAGTCCTCGATCATCTTGATCTGGCGGCGGGTATTCCCGGTCGCGCTCGGGATCACGGTCATGCCGATCTTCTCAGCGCCGTAATGGAATCCGAGACCCCCGGTGAAGAGACCATAATTGACCGCGTTCTGGAAGATATCATCCTCCCCGAGTCCGATCATGGTCATGTTCCGCGCGATCAGCTCCGACCAGTTATCCAGATCTCCCCGGGTGTAGCCGACGACCGTCGGTTTCCCGGTCGTGCCGGAGGTTGTGTGAATCCGCACGATATCCCTGAACGGGACCGCAAGAAGACCGAACGGGTACCCGGCCTGGAGTTCCGGTTTATCAGTGAAGGGGAGTTTCACCAGATCGTCAAGCGTCCTGATATCGTCCGGCGAGATGCCTGCTTCATTGAATTTTTTTCTGTATAGCCCTACTTCCTGTGCCTGACGAAGCGTCCATCTCAGCCGTTTCAGTTGAAGATCCGCGAGTTCATCAGGCCGGATTGTCTCCATCGCCCTGTTCCAGAACATATGTATCCCATCGGTATGCTGTTGGCCGGGGAAGAGGGGAGAATCCCCCCGCCGGCCGCACGCTGATATGGTAGCCACGTGTTCCCGGCGGCCGGACGTTGCGACATGGCGACAGGGCTGCCGGGCATATCTACCTCTATGCTACCTCTATGTGGGCGGTCGGTGCGGAAAAGGTTTGTTAACCCATGACATGCCACACCGTGACAGTCCGGGGGTGCGCCGGCAACCGGGCCTCTTCCCGTATACCGCCACTTCGATGCATTAATCACCAAAAGGCGCCCACTATTCATTTACAGAGGGATAGTATTACAGCGGCACAACCCTGGATCCCTGTCTTCGGCTACGGGGGGCATATCAAGGCAACGACACGGGAACTGGTCATCGCGCAAGGGGGTACCACCAGGCGCTACCCACTCCAGGCGGTAAGACACCTCCTGATCGTCGGTGGCCATACCCTGCACACCTCGGCGGTGACAAACCTCCTCAAAGCCGGCACTGCCATCACCTTCTTTGATGCCGACGGCACTCCTGTCGGCTACCTCTACCCCTACGGCTATCAGCCAGAGGATGGAGTACGCATAGCCCAGGAACGGGCGACCCCTTACCGGTTCGCGCAGTCGATTGCATCTGCAGGCCTGCAGTCAAGACTCCTCCTCCTCGATGAGATCTGTGACTGCACCGGCCATGACATCTTCTATGTCGGGGAACTCGACTTCCTCTACCAGGCCCGGGAGGAGCTTGCAGCCTCGGTCACCATGGAGGGGATCCGGAGACTCTCCCGCCTGACGGGCGATATGTACTATGAGATCCTCTCCCGCGCCATCCCACACGAACTCGGGTTTCACCGACGGGCAACCCGCCCCTACAACGACCCGGTCAACGCCATGTTCTCGCTCGGCTACGCGATGCTCTACGGCAACTGTTGCGTCTCCATGGTCGGCGCCCACCTCAACCCCGACCGTGGCATGCTCCATGAGGGGCCGGGGAGCCTCGTTCATGATCTCATCGAACCTCAGAAAGCAGTGATGGTGGACCGCACCGTCATCAGGTTTGCCAGGGAGAAGATATCGGAGAATGACTACGAATGCAGCGAGAAGAGGTGTTACCTGGATACGAATATCTCAAACCAGCTCGTCCAGGCGCTCCGCGACTCCATCGACCAGACCCGGATCGATACGCAGGTACAGATCCTTCGGGATGCACTTCTCACAAACGCCGGATTTCACGTGGTGTACTGGTAGGCGTCCCGCTGGATCGTAAACTCAGGATAGCGAGCGAGAGGGATCTCCTGCGAGACGAGATCCCTGATGACGACCCGGGGACACCCATAGAGCATGGATACAAACTTATCCAGGACGATGGGCTCCCCGGTGGCGGTGATGAGCACCCTCCCATCAGGGAGGTTCATGACCTCACCACCGACGCCAAGGTTGGCGGCGATCTTTCGTATGCATACACGGAACCCGACACCCTGCACCCTTCCCGATAGCCGGATCTCGATCGTCTTCACAACCAGTGCTCCTGAACGACCTGTATGGACATATCCAGCTCGTCGTATACTCTATCCCGGACTTCCGTATCACGGATGTTGAGGGCCTCACTCACGGCCAGATCAAGAATTTCTCTGGATCGATCCGTATAGTGCTCGGCATATATCCGGCACGCCATATCCCCGAGCGCGAAAGCCCGCCGGGAGAGTGGTCTGATGATCTTCGCCTCGCCAAGCGCACTATCGAGCATCCGTTCTGAGAGATCGTGCTGCCCCGCGTTCCTGGCTATGAGGAAGAGTTCGGTGTAGTAGACCGCCCGCCTGGCCCGATCGGGCGCCGACCTTATGGCCCGGTCGAGTGCGATCATATCCTTTGTGGTGTACTCGCCGCGCCGGATCTTCTCGCGACAGTCGAGGATCTTGCCAAAAACGGTATTTTTCCAGGATTGAGGCATTGCCTGCTCGAGCTGGACCATCATGCTGTAGCGGATCCGGTCATCGTTGATGGTGGAGATGAGATCGATGGCCCGCTGCTGCACGGCCAATCTCCCGGTCTTCCGGTAGAACGAGAAGAGCAACCGGGCCATACGCTGTCGCGTCATGGCAGTGATGAATGGGATCTGGATCTTCTCTGCCGTCCTCTCCATGCCCTTCAGCAGTTCATCGATCTCCTCCTCATCACCGTAGGTCTCGGCAAATCGCGTCACGTCAAAGAGCATCGAGAGACGGATATACGGAGAGGGGATGCTCACCACTGTGTGACACATGGCCGAGAGGATCTCCTTCCTCTGGACGGGTTCGCTGACCATGTCAAAGACGGCCGCCAGTGCATCCACATACTCCACAGGGTCCTCGATCCTGCTGACCTGCTCAACTGCCCAATCGACATTCTCTTCCAGTCGGTTGACTGCGTTGAGGTTCCTTGCAGCGTAGATCAGGTTCTTCCTGACGAACGCCTCCCGCTCCGGATCGATGAACCTGAGCATCCCCTGAGCTTCAGTGAGATAGTCCCTGGCCGCGATGTGATCGATCCCGGCCATGAGTCCCACCAGATCGGTGAGCATGATCGTGTGGACAGAGGGGTCGGCGATGGCGCCTATGGTCTCGTGCAGGTTCTCGACGATCTCCTCGGCCCGTCTCTCGTTGCCGAGAGCGGTGTAAGCGCCGACGATCCGGTACATACCTGAATACCGCGAGTAGACATCGCCGGTGTGTTCAAAGAGGCGGTACATAAGTTCAAGCACCTGCGGTGTCTCCAGCGCCCCGGCGATACTCTCCAGCAAATGAGACATCACCTCATAAGGATCAGTCAGGTCAAACTCCCTGACATACTCAGTGAAGAACGTGAGGATCCGCTGGATCATGGCAGTCCGCTCGTATTTATCCTTGATCTCCAGAGAGAGGAGGGCCATCGGGATGGCAAAGATCGGGCTCGCATAGACCTGGGTATACTCAAGCATGATGTCGACGTAGCTCGCTATCCTGATCGAGATCTCCTCATATGGGGTGAGAGTCTTGAGAAGGTCGAGCGCGATCGTGAAAGGCTCCATCATGCCCTCGAATACCCGGGCACCGCCCCGGGAGAGGTGGTCTGCCGCCTGCA
This sequence comes from Methanomicrobiales archaeon, assembly GCA_012521035.1. GTDB lineage: Archaea > Halobacteriota > Methanomicrobia > Methanomicrobiales > Methanoculleaceae > Methanoculleus. The sequence continues at coordinate 1,947 of JAAYND010000050.1, read as the reverse complement.
GGCTTCCGACACGGATGTAACCTTCGATGAGTGGGTCGACCAGATGCCGTTGCAGTGCCGGATCAGTGATCTGGGAGAGGATCTGGGTCGCTTCATCGAGCGCCTGGAGCGAGAGCTGCTCGATCCCGTACATGATCAGTCCGTGGATCACCTTGCCCATCGCGAGGAGGCAGTAGTCCGGTTCCAGCAGGGATGCAGAGAGGATCCGCATACCGTGGAGGAGTTCAAGATCGCCGTCTTCCATGGCAAGAATAGCCGCCTGATCCACGACGCCGCCGAGTGCCTCAGCCCGCGCCTGCTGGTCCATGATCTCACAGGTGAGTGCAGTCGCACGCCGGAGGAGATCCCGGTCTTTTCGGGCGACACCGATCCGTGCCATCTCGACGACGATAGCCGTAATGGCCTGCTCACGCAGGGTCTGATCCTCGATCTGGCTTACCAGGTTCACGAGGCCGGATGGATCCTCCTGGCGGATGAATCCCCGCCCGATCAGGATGGTATTGCACTCGAGGAGCAGGGTATCCTGTGCCTGGTGTAACCGGGCAAGTTCTTTTATTGCTGATGCGTGCCCGACGACTTCGCCAAAGGTGTAGTCCTTGCAGAAGTCAGTCACCGCCTGGTGTATCAGCGAGTCGATAATATCGGTATCCAGTGTGGCAAGGATGTTCTCGCGGACGAGTCCGATCTCGTCACGTTTGATACCATCCTTGATCAGGCGGACACTGGTATCGAAAAACTGGGCATTGATCCTCTGGGTGGTGGCACTGGCCTTCTTCATGACCTCGATCGCGTGGTAGAAGTCGCCCATCCTGGAGAGGGCATCAGTGATCTGCCGGTAGAGATGGCCGGCCTTTGCAGTATCACAGGACTCGTCGATCAGCGGTGCAACATCGAGGAGGATGGTCGGGTTGCCACTCTTCTCGACGACTGCTATGCCGGAGAGGACGATCTCCTCAATGGGGAGCTTGGTCTCTACCATGCTCCTGGCATTGAACTCAAACGCTTTGTCGAGGTACCATCGATCCCCGCTACGTTCCGCCTTCTTCAGGAGTTCGAGGACAATGGTCTGGCCAGCCCAGAGCTTCTCGTCATCGAGCCTGAGCAACCGGGTGTAGACATCTTTCTTGTCCCGCTGGCGGTCGAGGAGGTGCTCGGTCAGGATCGCAAGAACCTCGGTGAGTCGTTCTTCGGGGATCCTGGAGAGATAATCTACAATCTTTTCGATATCGACGATCTCTTTTTTCAGCGGAGATCGCCAGGCAGCATCTACGATGTCGGTGATCGAGTTGGTGCGCCGGATCTTCTGGTCGATCTCAGTAGCGCTTAAGATGCTACTGACCACGAGGTGGATATCACCCGTCTCTATGCCGGTGGCAGCGATCGCCCGGGCAACATCGGCGTGGAGCTGGGATTGTTTTGATATGTCGCTTATCTCGGAGAGCGTCTGGAGAGCATGCTGCATGATATCGACATTCTGGTATTTCTGTCCGTACTGGATGAAGAGCGGGATGATATCAGAGAGGATAGCAGAGCGATATTTACGGATACTGATCTGGTTGAAGGCTTCTTCTCCTTTCCAGATATAGTGGATATCACCGGTATCGACCCCGGCCTGTACCAGATCACGGGAGACCTCTGCGAGAATATCGGACTGATGACTTTTGCGGTCGAGTTTGTCGATCAGGGTAAATATTGTACGGAACCACGTCTCATCCTGTGTCTCACGATAAAAAGCGGTGATCCGCCGGATAAGATCGAATACCTCCTCTTTTGTCACCTCGACAACCTGGCCTAAGAGTTCCGGCTGATTCTCCTCGAACGCTGCCTTTACCAGGGCTGCATTCATCTGTTCATAGAGGGATCTCTTCTCTTTCCTCGTCCGGGTCTCCGCAATATCTAAAGCTATCTTCTCGACCTCACGCGGATTGCCAGAAGAGATTGCAGAGA
>JAAYND010000049.1 GCA_012521035.1 Methanomicrobiales archaeon | reverse complement strand
GGCGAGATCACCAGTATTGATGAGGTGCTCGCGAGCGGCAAACCGATCAAGGAGCCCCAGATCGTCGATCTCCTTCTGCCCGACCTTGAGGACGAGGTGCTGGATATCAACATGGTCCAGCGGATGACTGACTCGGGTCGCCGTGTGAAGTTCCGCACCGTCGTGGTGGTCGGTAACCGGAACGGCTACGTCGGGTTTGGTCAGGCAAAGGATGCACAGGTCGGAAACGCCATTCAGAAAGCAATAGCAGACGCAAAATTGAATATCATCAAGGTCCACCGTGGATGCGGGAGCTGGGAGTGCGGTTGCGATACCGGACACTCGATCCCGATCGAGGTGACCGGCAAGGCAGGCAGTGTCCGGGTGACACTGAAACCCGCACCGCAGGGAATCGGCCTTGTGACCGGAGATGTCCCGAAGAAAGTCCTGCAACTTGCAGGCATCAAGGATGTCTGGGCCTTTAACCGGGGGCAGACCAGAACGACTATCAACTACGCCAAGGCGACGTTTGAGGCGCTTCGGCAGACAAACATCGTTCGGATCGGAGGGGCAGAGTGATGTACGCGGTAGTGCAGGTGCGCGGTGTAGTCAACACCAACCGCGAGATCAAGGATACCCTGAAGATGCTCCGTCTGCACCACATCAACCACTGTGTCCTCGTGCCCGATACCCCGGCGTACCTGGGCATGATCCGAAAGGTGAAGGACTATGTGGCGTACGGCGAGGTGGATCCGGAGATCCTGGCCACCCTCCTGCGCACCCGTGGCAGATTGACCGGCGATGAGCGACTGACTGACGACTACGTCCGTGCCCATACTCCGTATGTCGACATCGATGAATTTGCAGCAGCGCTCTGTAGCGGGGAGGCAAGTCTCCGCGATCTGGCAGAGATCAAGCCGGTTCTCCGGCTACACCCACCTCGAAAGGGCTATAAAACCATCAAACGAACCTTTCAACAGGGTGGAGCACTCGGCTACTACGGCCCCGAGATCAACGATCTCCTCTATAAGATGAGGTGAGATGGATGCCCACAAACAAGCGATCAAAATACAGAGGCTCACGGACCTGCGGCGGCGGCACGCATAAGAATCGGCGTGGTGCTGGAAACAGGGGTGGACGGGGTAGAGCCGGGCAGCGGGACCACCGCTTCTCCCACTTCTACCTGAAGGGTGAGATATCCAACGGTAAGCATGGTTTTATCAGCAAAACCTCCGTACCGGTCTCCACCCTTGACATCGGGGCGATCGATCAGATGGCTGAGGCGCTACTCCAGGAGGGGCTTGCCACCCGGGAGGGCGATCATATCGTTCTCGACGCCACTGAACTTGGTATTGACAAAGTGCTCGGTAGCGGAAAAGTTACCCACAAACTGAGTATCTCAGCCCGGGAGTTCTCGGAACGGGCCCGGACAAAGATCGAGGAGATGGGCGGTCAGGTAAAGACCGTCTGAATCTCTTTTTCCAGGTGAAAATATGGGAGATCTGCTGGATAGATTTGAACCCATCCTTGCAGCGATGCCTGCAGTCAGAAGTCCTGAGGGGCACGTTCACTTCAAGAATAAGCTGTTGTGGACACTTGCGATCCTGCTCCTCTACTTCGCGTTGACAAACATCGATATCTTTGGACTCTCTCCGCAGTCACAGGATATATTCGGACTATGGCGCGCCCTGCTTGCCGGTGCGAGCGGTTCGCTCCTGCATCTCGGTATCGGGCCGATCGTCACCGCGTCGATCGTGCTGCAGCTGCTCAAGGGTGCCGAAATCCTGCAGATCGATACAAGCGAAGCACGCGGCCAGGTCATGTACATGGGCCTGCAGAAGATGCTCATCTTTGTGATGATCATCGTCGAGGCGCTCCCCATGGTCGCGAGCGGTCTGATGCTGCCCGATCCATCGGTCGCGGCACAGTTGTTCGGCGGAAACATGCTGGCGGTCTCGTTCCTGATCTTCCTCCAGCTCTGCATCGGCGGGCTTCTGGTGGTGTTGATGGACGAGGTCGTCACCAAGTGGGGAATCGGTTCAGGCGTGGGGCTCTTCATCGTTGCAGGAGTCTCCCAGGGTATGGTGAACGGCTTCCTGAACTGGCAGTCGGGCACCGATCCTTTCCCGATCGGGTTCTTCCCGCGACTGATCGCCATCGGGACGTCAGGAGCAAGTTTCCTCGAATACTTCGGGACGGATATGCTCGCTCTCATCACGACGATCATCATATTCCTGGTGATCGTCTACGTGGAGTCTACCCGTATCGAGATCCCGCTTGCGCATACCGCAGTCCGCGGAGCCCGGGCACGCTTCCCGGTGAAGCTCATCTATGCAAGTGTCCTGCCGATGATCCTTGTCCGGGTGCTTCAGGCAAACATCCAGATGATCGGGATGCTCCTCTCAAACGCCGGAGTCACGATCTTTGGCGAGTACCAGGGACAGCAACCGATCAATGGTCTCATGTGGTACATCGCACCGATCAACAGCCCCCAGGACTGGATGTGGTGGCTCACCGATCTCGGGCATGCTCCCTGGGAGGTCATGCTCCGGATGGGGATCGATATAACGGTCATGGTACTTGGAGGCGCGCTCTTCGCGCTCTTCTGGGTCAAGACCGCGGGCCTCGACTCAAAAGACGTGGCCCGGCAGATCCAGAGGAGTGGCATGCACATCCCCGGCTACCGCCGGAACGTCCAGGTGCTCGAGAGGTACCTCGACCGCTACATACCGAGGATCACCATCATCGGTGGTGCGTTCATCGGGATACTCTCGGTCGTCGCGAACCTCTTCGGTGTTATCGGCGCGGTCGGCGGAACAGGACTGCTGCTGGCGGTGAGTATCACCTACCGGCTCTACGAGGAGATCGCAAGCCAGCAGATCATGGAGATGTACCCGTTCATGCGGTCGTTCTTCGGAAGGGAATGAGCCAGAAGGCTCTCCTTTTTCGCTTTTGATCCTGCTCATTCCAGGATAATAACCTCAACACGCTCCGGGGCCGACCGCCTGGATCCGCCGGGGCGATTCCGAAAGGAATTACTCTTCTGAGCAGGGATTTATTTTACATTGAACTATACTTCTAATGAGAGTGATAGATATGGGGAAGAAAGTCGTCGTGACAGGGGTTCCCGGTGTCGGGAAGACCACCGTCATCAACGGTGCGATGGAGAGACTGGCGGCCGAGGGCATCACCTACCGGACTGTCAACTTCGGTTCATGCATGTTCGATGTAGCCTGCAAAGAGAACCTGGTCTCGGATCGCGATGAGATGCGCAAACTCGGAAAAGATGAACAGAAGCGCCTCCAGCAGGCAGCCGCTTCAGAGATCGCCGCCATGAGCGCTGATGCGAATATCATCATCGATACCCACAGCAGCGTCAGCACCCCGGCCGGGTTCCTGGCAGGGCTGCCCGAATGGGTGCTCCGCGAGCTTATGCCCGACGTTGTCGTGCTGGTGGAGACAGACCCTGACCAGATCCTGATGCGCCGGCTCGGCGATGCTTCAAGGGTCCGCGACATGGAGGGAGCCCGCGCGATCGCCGGACACCAGGAATTTAACCGCGCGATCGCCGCAGCGTATGCTATGTATACCGGATGCACCATCAAGATCGTCGGGAACAACGACTTCCTGCTCGAACGGGCCATCGATGACCTGGTGGATGTCCTGAGGTAACCTGACAATGGTAGATCTGAAGAAACACGGCCCGACGATCGCACTTCTCTTTACCATGCTGGTCTTCCTCTCATACAGCATCGGGGGGGTACGGGAGACAGTCGGTTCAGCGATGAACATGATACTCGGGCCGTTCATCGACATCCTCGGCGTGCCGTTCTTTGTTATGATCCTGATCCTCTCAAGCATCACCGGTCTGTACTCATCGCTCGTCCAGAAGTACACGATCGACTACGATAAGATGCAGGAGGTCCAGACGAAAGCACGGGTCTTTCAGAAAGAGTTCCGGGAAGCCCAGCTCTCCGGGGATGAGAAGCGGATCAAGAAGCTCCAGGGGAGGCAGGAACGGATGATGCAGGATCAGCTCGATCTCTCAAAGCAACAGTTCACGCCCATGGCGATCATCCTCATACTGACGGTGCCGATCTTCTTCTGGCTCCTCTTCCGGCTACCGCCGGTTGGGGAATCGATCACGATCGCAAGCGGTATTGTGATGCCCTTCATAGGAACGGTCAGCCTCTCGGGGACTGCGTTCTGGGTCGTGCCGGCCTGGATCTTCTGGTACATGATCTGCTCGCTCGCTATCAGCCAGGTGATCAGGAAGTCGCTCAACATCGGGGGGCTCTGATGCGGATAACCGTCAGCGGCCCGCCGGGGAGCGGCACAACGTCGCTTGCCCGCTACATCGCCGCAAAGTACGGACTTGAGTTCATATCAGCAGGAGAGGTCTTCCGCAGGCTTGCCCGGGAGCACAGCATGGACCTTGCAGAGTTCGGTCGACTCGCGGAGAGCGATCCTTCCGTCGACCGGATGATCGATGAGAGGCAGAAAGAGATCGGGGAGACTTCGGATTCGATCGTCGTCGAGGGGAGACTCTCGGGCCGGATGATCGCAAACGCCGATCTCCGGATCTGGCTTGCGGCATCGCTTGAATGCCGGGCAAAGCGGATCGCTGGAAGGGATGAGATGAGCGAGGAAGAGGCACTCGCCTACACGAGAGGCCGGCAGCACTCGGAGGTCACCCGCTACCGGAACTACTACGATATCGACATAAACGATCTCTCGTCGTATGACCTCGTGCTCTCGTCAGAGACCTTCGGCGTTGATGCCCTCGGCGCGATCGTTGATGTGGCAATAACCTGTTTTCAGCAGCAGAGAAAAGTCCTCCAGGAGCGCTGATCCGGGGCCGTCTCCCTCCCGCGCGGGAGGGCAGAGCATGTGAAGGGTCAGCCTGCTACCCCTTTTTTGCCTTTATCTTTTTGATCCGCCGGAGCCGTACCGCATCCTGCCGTTCCATCTCATCACGCTGGAACTCGATAAACCGGCGGAGGTCAGTGAGTTCCGGTATGACCTTGAACTCAAGAGCGTTCACGCGCCGGCGGGTCCGCTCGATATCGTCAAGCAGCTGTACGATCCCTCCTTCGAGTTCAGCGCTTGTGATGACCTGAGAGATGAGGTCTTCATAGGCGTCGGCGGCATCATCGATGACGGATGATGTTGCGAGGATACCATAGCCACGCTGGATGAGCGTCTTCTTCACCATAACAGGTTCCAGGGTAGGGAGGTGCACGCCAAAGATGTTCCTGTGATCTACCGTGTAGGTCGGGGAGATCTCAACGGAGAGCGCTGCAAGGAGCACCCCGGTTGCCCCCTCCATCATGGTAGCGATGGCCGCCATCTCCTGGGCGCGAGCGTATTTCTCCTCGAGAACTCTGCGCTCTCGTGCGGCCTGATCGGTGAGTTTGATGAGTTCAAGCATCATGCCATCGAGTTTCATCTTCAGGATCCGGTGTATCCGCTCTGCGAGCGCCATCCGCCGTCGGATGATCAGCAGGCCCGATCGGGTTGGTTTGATCTCACTGGAAGGCATGGTATCTCTCCTATATGACGATGTACTGCCATATCCTCTCGGATGGAAGGTCGAATGCTTTTCCCCGGGCGATTGCTCGCAGGTTTGCGACTTCGTAGCGTTTCCGCTCCAGGTAGGCGAGCATCGGCAGGATCGAGAACGGGTAGCGGCGGGAGAGCCCCTCAAGTTCCCCGAGCCTGATGCGGGTGATCGCTATCTCTATCTCGTGAGCAGGGAGCAGGTGTTTGTGCCACCGCTGCCAGACAAGTTCGGCAGCGTCGCTGCTGGAAAAACCCGGCTCTTGCCTGAATTCACGCACCGCCCGGGCGAGGATTGGAACGATATCGGTCTGCAGAAAGATGCTCGTGAACTCCTCCTCTGTCCCGGAGTGGTAGAGTCGCCGGAAGAGGTTGATTGGGATGCGGCCGCCCGGGATCATGGTCTGATCGATTGTCGCGATGTCGCATCCCTCTTCACCGCAACGGAGGCGGAGGAGATTTTTCATATTGGTGATATCAATCTCGAACCGGAGGTAGGTGAACAGTTCCCTGCACCCACTATACCCTGACGCGACAAGGCCGAGCAGCCCCGCATAATAGCTCATGTAGAGATCGTTCTCCATCCTGGCAAATACACCGGGGTCACCACAGGTCTGGTAGTATCTCTCCAGGATCGGAGAGAGTCGCCACCCTTCAAGGGCATCCAGCGCCTCACGACAGGTCGTAAGGCTCAGAAGGTGATTGAGGAGGGATCTATCGAGTTCACCCGCAGGAACCAGGAGATCGCGAACCTGCTCCCGGGGGATATTAAAGAACGTGCCCCGGAGGATTGCCATGATGTTTGCAATATCCCACCGGGCGAGGTACTCACCGGCCAGGGTATGCAGATCCCGGGGAACGATAGTCATGGCATGCCGGAACGACCGCGCCAGGTTACGGTTCGCGGCCTCCTCGACGAGCCGTGCACCGGAGTAGTCGGGTGTCAGTTCCATGATCTCCTGATAGTCCTCCCGCCGCCCGACGTAGGTGATGATACCCGGTATGCCCATCTTCATGATCCGGCGGTAATCCTCACGTGAGAGGAGTTTTGTCCTGCGTATGCGAAATCGGGTGCAAGCATAGATGCACGATGGCGATATCAGGCCGGGCAGGGTCATATAGTATTCAGATTAGAGTAGACTCCATAAAATATGCTTGCATATAGAGGGGCAGGGGGAGGGATGGCAGGTGCGGAGCGGGATCGGGCGGTCAGGAGATCGCCTCTACTGGCTATGAAGTCACGCAGTCGAACGGAGGAGTGAACCTTCGTGACCAAAACCTCATCACCTGCTACCTCCAAAATCCTATGCACAATGGTTCTGACGAAACGGATCATTCCCTGCCTGGATCTCAAAGGTGGACGGGTTGTCAAAGGCACGCACTTCACCGATCTGCGTGACGCGGGCGATCCTGTCGAGCTGGCACGGCGCTATAATGAACAGGGTGCGGACGAGGTAATCTTTCTCGATATCGCGGCCTCGAAGGAACACCGGGGCACCATCATCGACGCGATTCAGCGGGCGGCAACCGAACTCTCAATCCCGCTCACTGTCGGCGGCGGCATAAGGACGACCGATGATATGCAGCAGATCCTCGAGGCCGGCGCTGATAAGGTGAGCATCAACTCAAGCGCCATCCAGGATCCGGACCTGATATCCCGGGGGGCTGAGCGGTTCGGCAGCCAGCGCATCGTCGTCGCCATGGATGTCCGGCGAAACTACCGTATGGAGCCGGGAAGAACCCCGGTCACTCTCGCCGACGGACGGGAGTGCTGGTATGAGGTCGTGACTCACGGTGGGAGCCGGGCTACGGGACTTGATGCTGTCGCCTGGGCTCGCGAGGTCGAGGAACGCGGGGCCGGTGAGATCCTCCTCACCAGTATGGAGGCCGATGGGACGAAAGAAGGGTTTGACATCCCCATCACCGCAGCGATCGCGGGCGCGGTCACAATCCCGGTCATCGCGAGCGGTGGCGTGGGCACGTTAGAGCATTTTTATACAGGGTTTACAGAAGGAGGGGCCGACGCCTGCCTTGCGGCAAGCGTCTTTCACTATGGCGAGTTCACCGTTCGTCAGGTGAAGGAGTACCTCTCGGAGCGGGGTATCCCGGTACGGCTCTGAGGTCGAACGCGAACGCCGCTACCGGGTGTTCGAGGTCGAATGCGTTCAGGGTTCCGGGGTGGATCTCACCAAACATCCCGATGATCCGCTCGCCGACGATGATATCACCGCGACGACCATCGATGAACGCCGGATCGTCTGACTCAGTGACACTGTAAGGGAGAGAGAGCTCCCGGCAGAAGACATCGGCCGCCGCATACGCCTCCGAGAAGTCTGCGCCCGGATGGATGCTGACTGCGGCGATCTTTTTGTAGGTGACACAGTCCTCGACCACATCCCCCACTGCGAAGAGGCGTTGCGGGAGTTCACGATGCTTGTTTGCCTGGAGCATCTCCATGAGCAGGGGGAGGAGGTCCGTCCGGACCAGGGTCTGCTCCTCGCTGATCGGGTGGAGCAACCGCAGGGTTCCGGGCAGGGGGCTTCGCTGCATACTCTCGTAGAGCACACGGTCGTTTGTGAGAGTGAAAGGTATCATCTCGATGTAGCCGAGGCCGACCATCACCGATCTCACTGCCCCCGCGATCGCGGTGGTCGGGTGCTCCTCCGCTATGGTTGAGGTTGCCGGGAGGGTGGCATCGAAGTTCTCAAACCCGTAGGCGATCGCGACATCCTCGAATATGTCCCAGTCATGGAGGATATCGGCGCGGTAGCAGGGGACGAGGACACGGACATGGGAGTCCCCGTCCGGTTCGGCGCCAAACCGCATCCTCGCGAGGAGCTCCGCCATATCAGCGGAGGAGAGGGGGATCCCGAGGAGGGAAGCGCACTCTCCGACCGAGACGACACGTCTCGTCGGCGCGAGCGTGGGCATCACCTCGCCATCGATGGTGACGGTCTCGATCGCCGCCCCCGCCTCGGCGAGCGCGGTGCATATGATGTTTGTCGCCGTCATAACCGCTTTTTTGTCGGTGCCGGTGCAGTCGAGCAGGATGTTCTTCGTCGCCGTCGTGACCCTTGTGAGTTCGCCGTTGATGATGGGCGGGAGGGAGAGCACCTGATCGTCGGCATCGACGATCAGCGGGAGGCGGGAGAACCTCTCCACCAGGTGAGCGTAGTCCCGGCCCTTCGGGTGGTCGGTGAGGATCTCATCGAGCGTCATCTCCCGGTCAAAGTCCAGTGGAACGAACGAGTAGTCCCGGGGAGAGGCGATGTAGCGGAAGGGTGGTGTGACAGCGTCGAGGTCGTGAACCCCGATCGCTACCTTGCCCCGCCCGCGGCCGACCGCCCAGTGGAGAGCCTCCTGGAGACCCATAAGACTCTCGATCGCCTCCTCATCGAGGTCGACGTTCCGGATCACTGCTGAGGCGAGGTGAGGCCGGATATCGGCAAGCCCGGGGTCGACCGAGAAGGTGATCCCCGACGGGCGGACAGGGTAGACCGGCAGTCCCTCCTCGATCCCGAGGAACCCGCGCATAGCCCGGGCGACACCCTCGGGCGAGTAGAGGTCGGGTCGGTCCGGGAAGAACTCGACATCGACATGATCTTCCTCGATCCGCTCGATATCTGCTCCGATCATCGGTATACGATCGATGATCGTCGCCCGGTCGGTCCCGGTCAGGCGCTCCAGGTAGCGGTAGGGGAGCGTGATTATCGCCATCTCACCGCCTCCCACCATAGATCGGCGTCTCGCGGATCCACTCAACATCGCTCCGGTAGAGGTGCCGGAGGTCGCGGAGCCCGAGGCGGAGCATCGCCACCCGGCTTATCCCGAGCCCCCACGCGAGCACCGGGTGTTCGATCCCGAGGGGCGCGGTCACCTCCTGCCGGAAGATTCCTGCCCCACCGAGTTCCACCCATCCAAGCCCATCGACGTAGACCTCGGGCTCCACGGAGGGCTCGGTATAGGGGAAGTAGCCGGGGCGGAATCTGACCTTCTCAAAACCCATCTTCGCGTAGAACTCTTTCAAGAACCCGAGGAGGTTTCGGAAGTTAACCCCTTCATCCATGACGATCCCCTCGAGCTGCTCAAACTCAGCGAGGTGGGTGGGATCGGTGGCCTCCCGCCGGTAGACCCTGCCGATGCCAAACGCCTTCACCGGGGGTTTCTGGTGCTCAGCCAGGTGCTGGATGGATAGACACGTCGTGTGGGTCCGGAGCACGCACTGCTCTGCTTTCTCAGCACTCCAGGTTCCTCCCCACCCGATCGACGACGTCTCGCCGCCGTGCTCGTGCATATCGCGGACGCGCTCATAACCCGCCGGGAGCGGCCAGCGCTCACCGAGGAAGAAGGTGTCCTGCATCTCCCGCGCCGGGTGATCCTGCGGCTGGAAGAGGGCATCGAAGTTCCAGAACGAGCTCTGCACGATCCCGCCCGCGATCTCGGTGAACCCCATATCGAGGAGAACCCGGCGCATCTCGTCGAGGAGGCGCTGGTAGGGGTGGGTCTTCCCAGGGTATGCGCGCCGGGGAAGTTTCGTCACATCGTAGCGCCGGAGCGGGAGATCCCTCCACGCGCCGGAGAGGATCTGGTCACGGGTGAGCGTGCCCACTTCTTCCTGGAGGTCGAGCCCTTCAGCGAGGAGTTTTCCGCCCTGCGGGGTCAGCGAGACGGTGTAGGTGACTGCTTCCTCCTCCTGCACGAGCCCGCGCCGGAGGAGATCCGCGACGCCCTCCCCATCCTCGATAGCACCTGCGTCACCCGCCCGGGCAAATGCAACTTCGTCAGACCCCGGGATAGCATCCCCGGTCTTCTGCACGACCCCATCCCGGATGACGACCCAGCCCTTCTTTCGCATCCAGCCGATCGCGATCTTTGCAAGCGGGTGTGCCTGTAGATCGCGCATCGGGATCTCGTCTCCAAAACTCTCGAGCACCTGCCGCTCAGGGAGGCCCCTGCCGGCGTAATCCTGCCCCTCCTCGGTCAGGGTATACTGCCGGGAGACATGTTTCTCCACATCCACGAGCCCCCGCTCACCGGCGAGGTTTGCGTACTGCACAACCGCCTCCCGGCGGGTACCCATCCGGTCGGCAAGGGTGGCCGCGTCGGCTGAACCCACCGGCCCTAAGGCGACCAGGAGTCTCTTCTCATTCAGCGTAAGTTCCACTATTCCACCTCATCCACAAGGTGTTCGACTGCATCCATCTTATCCCTCAGGTCCGTGAGAAACGCCTGCACACGCTCGTGTGTCTCTTTCTTACACTGCCCACAGGTCATCTCACCGCTCTCGCACCGGCGCCGGAGTTCAGCGAGCTCCGCGTCGTCCTCGATCATGTGGAAGAGGTTTAAGAGGTATATCGAGCAACGATCAGGCTCTCCGCCGAGGCGCTTCTGTTCCTCAAGCGTCATCCGCCCCCCGGTCAGCGCCGCCATGACCTTCTTCCGGACCGACCTTTCAGTCTCGTAGAACCCGAACAGGCTCTCCGGGACACTGCTTGACATCTTCCCGCCCTGAAGTCCCGGCATGAAGATATGGTAGGTCGATGAGGGGGGATAGAACCCGAACCCCCCGCAGGCGATCTCGATCTCCCTCGCGGCATCATCCACCCGGGCATACGACTGGCCCCTGATATCCACGTGGCCCGCGTACTTCTTTGAGCCTGGAAATGCGCGGTGGACGGCCTCGAGTGCCTCCTCCGGAGCGTTCTTCGAGCGGACACTGATATGATCGCCTCGATCCTCGACCGTGAACATACGGAGTTTGTGGGCTACATCCCTGGTGAGCCGGATATGCGGATCCTGGTCGAGGCCGACCGGGACGATCGTGGGGGCAGGGCCGGCATCGATCTGCGGGAAGAGTATATCACCCACCTGGGTGGCGACGCTTATGGCGTGGCCGAGCGTGGTCTCGGGGCCAAACCCGTATATCGCCGAGAGTTCTGAGAAGTTCACCTTCGTGGAGGCTTCAAACGCAAGATCCTTCAGGGGCTCGTTCCTGCTCTGGTAGTAGGTTGTGCCGCAAAACCCGAGGGCATAGAGGGCTTTGAGATACTCCCTGCCAAACTCGCGGCACTTCTCCCAGGATATCCCCCGGACCGCGTGAGCCTCCCGGTCAGCGATGGCGACGTAGCCATTCCCGCCCTGCTGGACATGCCAGACGACCTCCTTCATGACCATCAGGTGCCCGAGGTGGGGGAGGCCTGAGGGCATGAACCCTGTCAGAACGTGGAACGGGGTGCGGTCCCTGATAGCGTCGGCGATTACCCCGTAGTCCCGGTGTCCGACAACAACACCCCTGCGCATAAACGACGGTACTTCGGGAAGTCTCTCTGCGACCTCACCGATAGGCTCGATGCCGAACCCGGCAAAGAGTCGATCCAGATCGACGGTCTGGTTATTCGACCAGGGATTCATTCCGGACTGCATGGATTGACGCTCACAGCTTGATTCTCGCGAACTCGATGTATCTGATGTCGGTATTGTATATGCAGGCAAACAACATCTTCTTTTTGACGCTGTGAGCAAGCCTGACCGAACGGGAGATTGTGCTCATCGGTATGGCAGTCCCGGACGAAACGGCGTGGACGAGCATCTCTGAGTGTGTTTTCTTCCCGGAGTAGACGCGGAAGTGGTGACCGAACTTGTAGCCGGTCCGGGGGATGTAGCCTTTCTCCCGGAGGTCGGAGAATACCTGTTCTTTATACCGGACCTCGACATCTTTCTCCTCTGCCACATCGAGGAACTGCTCTGTGCTCATCGGTTCGCCATCCCGTGTGATCGAGAGGCATTGCCTGCGCGCAAGATAGATCGATTCGATCGGGCGGAGGAGCAACCGTTCCTGGTCGAGCCGCTTGCCATACCAATCATCCTCAAGCGGGGTTCCCGGCGGCAGGTGGGCGAGGGCGTAGGTTCCAAAGAGTGTGGCCTGAACCGGCGTTATGCATTCAGCAGGCTCACCGACGGGGGCGAGATCTTGCACCCTGACCTCGTAGTAAGTCAGCTCGTCCTCGTCGTCAACGACCGCGAGGAGGTACTGTTTGCGCATGTTGACCGCGGTGAGCACATCCTGACTCAGGTTGTCGAAGTCGATGAGATCCCTCTCAGAAAGAACCCGGATCAAGTACCGGGATTTGCCGGCCCCGGGCTTATGACCACGGCGGAAGACGCGGAAATCATGCGGTCCGGGCTGGATCACGTAGCCCCGCTCACGGATATCGCGGTAGACGAGGTAGCTCCTGATGAAGTTTGGCTGACCTGCAAAAAGGGCGAGCAGGGCATCATAACTGAAATCTTTTACCTCGATCTTGTTACGCTCCATGAGGTAGAGCGCTTCCTCAGGGGCGAGGCGGAGGCCGGTTCGCTCCACCCTGCCATACCCTCCCTGTTCGTAGAGCGTGCGCCCTTCATTGCCGAGGCGCACCCAGGTTCCGTCGAATGTCGCCAACACGTGATAGAGCTATAGGAGGTGGGTGTTCATTAATGGATTGCCGCCTGCCGGTATGGATTGCCGCCTGCCGGTATGCGGGACCATTATGTTTTTTTGCGTATCTCAGCACATACATTATCGATTCCATGATAGGAAGAAACCGATACTTCCGGCGTTCAACCGCCCGGGTGATCATGGCGGCGCTGCTCATCGCTGTAGTGGTGCTGCCGGCAGCAGCCGCGACCGCTCCTTCGGTCGCCTGGAACGTGACGTTCTCGCCGGAGGAGAACTGTAAGTTCGATGCCGTTGTGAATACGGCGGACGGTGGCTACATCGCTCTTGGTTCTGCACTCACAAAGGCCATCGGGGGCAGGAGCGATCTGTTGCTCGTGAAGACCGATCGCCAGGGAGGTGAGGTCTGGATGGAGCGGATACCTGATATAGAGGCCGCTTCCATCAGGGAGACCGCCGGCGGCGGCTATATCATCGGCGGCTACAACATCACTGCGGCCGCCCCGGGGGATGACGCCAGATACCAGGGGAGTTCGTTCCTGATCAGGTTCGACGCCGGCGGAGAAGAGGTCTGGCGGCAGATCCTGCCTGGGGAGAAAGTCTCTGCCGTCCTTCCGACCGCTGATGGAGGGTATGCTGCCATCGGGTGGCTCTGGAATCCGCCCGGATCGATTGATGATACGTCGGCGATCATAACAAAGACCGATGCCGATGGGAAACACGTCTGGAACCGGACGTTCCCCGCCACTGCTGCGAACGCAGGGATCGTGACCTCCGATGGTGGCTACGTCATCGGGGGCACGAAGTCACCTTTTACCTACGATATCGGAGATGCGTTCCTCATCCGCCTTGATGCTGATGGGAACACGCTCTGGTACAGGAACTACGCCGTCCCGGTTATATTTGATATCGAGGAGGCTCCCGATGGCAGGATAGCCTACTCAGGCAACTACTGGTACGGCCTTGTCGATGCGGAGGGCGATGAAGTCTGGCTCCG